>CAYWSS010000261.1:0-7761 GCA_964460505.1 uncultured Caldilineaceae bacterium
CCTCATAGAGGTGATACATGGGAGGCTTCTGGACTTCTCCGACAAGCTGCTAGTGTTTAATCAGATTCTATGCGGTAATCCCTCACCTAAGGAGGGATTTTTTGTTTCGCACCATTTGAGGCAGTAATCGTATGTCATATCTGTCCAACCGCATCTAATATTTGCTCACACAGTGCAAATACCTAGAATTAGGGGCTGTGTCGTGCTCAATCCATCTCTAGAGCGGTGTCAGTAACTATGAATGATCGTTACAATAAAATTCTGGCCCTCCTGATTGCCCTGACATTAATTCGGGGAATCATTTACATTTCTATTTTCCCGCCCTGGTTTGCCCCAGATGAGGCCACCCATTTTGAAGCAATTCGGTTAATTGCGCAGGAAAGAGTGTGGCCAACTGAAGCAATATACCAGATTACTTCAATGCATCCGGAGATGGACGCCAGCTTCAAGCGTTTTCGTGTGTGGTCAATGGCGGGTCTTGCCTCGCCTCAAGGATTTCTAACACCAGGCGAGCCTTCCCGTGACCCTTATATTTACTATTACCCATATCACAATGGGGGAAGTGTAATCGTTGCCGGAAAGTATCCGCTAATCTACCATCTTCTGTTGTCCCCTATATCTGCTTTGAGCAAATCACTAAATATCGTTCAGCAACTGTATCTTCTGCGATACGTTTCACTCGGTTTGACGACATTGGCCGTAGTGGCCGCCTGGTTTTTTGCCCGTACAATTTTTCCAAAATCGATAAATCCGGCAGTAGCGATTTCATCGTTTCTTATCTTTCTGCCGATGCATATGCATATCAACACCTCGGTAAATACAGATGTTTTGGTTACATTGTTTGTTTCACTGTATTTCCTGATATTGGCCAAAATATTATGTGAAACCATCACCTCCCTGCGAATAATAACCGCAGGTGGATTGTTGATTCTAGCCGTCTTAACCAAACCAACCGCTCTATTTATTATTCCTACTACTGCAGT
Organism: uncultured Caldilineaceae bacterium; assembly: GCA_964460505.1. Taxonomy (GTDB): domain Bacteria; phylum Chloroflexota; class Anaerolineae; order 4572-78; family J111; genus J095. The sequence continues at coordinate 984 of CAYWSS010000261.1, forward strand.
GGCAATTATCGTTTATCTGGCTCGTAGATTTCAATGGAAAGTATGGTTCCTGGCATTGCTGCTTATCGCAATGGGCGTATCAACGTTTGTGGGGGCGATCCTTTTTTATCAAATCTCAAGTGGGGGACGTGAAATTCCAAACTTGCTATCCTTTGCCAACTCCGTAACCTTTGGCGCTCACTATTTTGGCCGGGAGGCGTTTGCTACGTATTCGCACACGATCCGTTGGGGATTTTTATCGTTTTGGGGCTTATTTGGGTGGGCCAGCATTCCAATTCCGTTTTCCTGGGTGCGTGTGTTGTGGGTAGTTTGTTTCATAGTCGGTGCAGCTATATTGATATTTTTTGTGAAGCATGTCATCAATTTAAGGGACAAAAGCAGTAAATTGAAACCTTATCAAAAGGACATATTGACCGTTTCGCTGTTTGGGATAATTTTTTCCCTGATTGGCGTTTATACGCCCATAATTGCCACACAGTCGAAAATATGGGGTCCCCCCGCTCGATATTTCTTTCCGGCGCTGCTTCCCTTTACCTTGTATTTCTATCTGGGTTTTCAACAACTAGTGCCTAACCGTTTTACCAATTGGACACTACCAGTTTGGCTAAGTAGTTTAATGCTTTTTGATACCGCCGTTATCTTCCACGTGCTGCTTCCTTCTATTTATGGGTAACCGTGTGTTCAACATCCGTCCCAAGTATCTGTTGTTAATAGTTGTCTTATTCATACTCATCCCATCGGCTGGCTGGATTGTTTTTGGACGAGTTTCTTTACTTGACTCGCCTCTGCACAGGCTTGAAGAATTGTATTCAGTTTCAAGCTACCCTATGCTAAACGGAGCTCGAATCAGTCAAAGTTTTAAGGCGGTATATCCAGGCCTCTATCGAATTGACGTACTTTTCAATAAACGGAATGATGGCAAGGGGAAAGTTATCATTCACCTGAGGCAATCTTGTAATGCAGCAGCCGATCTGGAAACCATCACCATTCAAATCTCTGAGATTGGTGATACCGGATTTTATCCATTTATCTTCCCGCCAATCGCTGACTCAATAAATCGAGAGTTCTGTATAGTTATTGAATCGCAATCATTGGAAAATCAAAGTCAATTAGAAGTCTATGCCAGCGCCGTTGATGTATACGAGGGGGGAGAAGCCAAATATGAATCCAATTTGGTAGAAGTAGAAAGAAATAAGTTAAGCCCCACGTCAATTTTTTCCCCAACTCATTTCATTTGGCTTCCAATCGTCGAAAAAAGTAGAGAAAATGTGCATACGGGATTCGACATGGGTTTTCAACTATATTATTACGGCCCGGTTCTTGATACAGTGGAGGTGCTTGTTACTCGCTTGTCGGCCAATAAACCGTATTTCTTTGGGGAACCATGGTTCTATGGTGTAATTTTAGGGGTCTATGTGATCGGTTTGATTTTGCTTTGGGTAGCGGTACTGAAGATAAAAACTGGAATTAAGCCGTAACTCATTCTAATATAGATGTCCAGAAAAGTTTTTTCCTAAATAACACCCGTATTGCGTATTTCGTATTGCGTAAAGAAGGGGCTAATACGTAATACGTAAATCGTTGGGCAAAAACTTTTCTGGAGTGCTATATAGATTACAGCAATCCTGATTCAGTCTTGGTTTTATAGAATAATAACCGCTTCCTACCTTCTAAATTTCCATTGCAGATATTCTTTTGCTCTGTCAATGAATCCGGCTATGCCATAATGCCAAACTGTGCGCAGCGTCTTGCCCGGCACTAACCACCAGGATGACACCCCCAGTTCAACTGGGGGAATGTGTTTCAAGTAGGGCTTATCTGACGCCAGGTAGGGCGATTCGCAAAATTTGATTAGAGGTGTCATCGCCGTTTCCCATTCATACCTGGCCCGCACCCGATCAAAATTGGGTTTGTACTGTTGGCGCAAATTCGGAATCTCCATCATCTCCACCAAAGCCCGGCTCACCTGCTGAACATCACCGCTTTTTACCACTTTGCCCAATTCCCATTTGGCAATCTCATTGCTCATTGTATCCCCTTCTGTAGCCAGAATGGGCAGCCCCGCCCAAATATAATCCAAAAACCGCGTTCGGAAAGCAAAACGTGTCTCTATATTATCCCGGTGCAGGCTGGCGCCGATATCTGCCTCGATTAGATAGTTGTGCCGTTCTCGATATGGGGTCCAATCATTGAAAAAAACGTGTTTGTCATACAAGCCCAATTCCCGGCTAAATTTGATGGCTCTCGAAGGAGCGTCCATATCTGCCGTTGCGGAGAATGGATAGGGGCTTTTTACGCCCATAAAAAATAATTTGACATCGGGATGACTGCTTGCAATTATCGAAATTGCTTTTATCAACGTGAATGGATCCAGCCAGTTCCAAATTCCTCCGCCCCACAAGATTACTTTGTCATTTGGGGCGATGGTTTTGAAGCGACCTTTGAGAACCTGCTTGCTGTGTACGGGAGTTTCTTCGGATAATCCAAAAGGAACCACATCTATCAATTTGGAGAAGGCAGGATCCTGACGATGGGTGTAAGGATTGACTCGTCCTAGCGCCGTCAGCCATCCAAGCCAGAAATCCTTTTGCTTGTCGCTGGCGCAGATAATAAAATCGGCTGAACGGATTTGCAGCGTATGTGCGCCTCTGGGCCCTTCAAGCAGCATTTGTTGCTGGTCAATTGGCTTGCGTTCATATCTTTGCAAGCTCTCTAACACAAAAGGGATGTACATATCAACAATCAGCGGCTTGGTTGTTTTAGCCAAAAATGGATAGATGGATAGATTTGCGCCCACCGTGATAATTACATCTGTATTATGGGTTAACGCCTGCAAGCGGGATGGGGTTTCACACAGTACGATTTTAAAATTGGGATCCAACTCCTCGGGTGAGGAATCAGCCTGAACAGTAGGGGGAATAGCCAGAGTAACGGTAAAGTAGTTGTTTAAAACCTTGGCAAACTCCCAGTAGCGAATGGCTGGACCGGTCATATTCTTTTTGATACAATCGTTAGTAATTAATAGTACGCGTCGCGATTTATTGACTGAAGTCAAATGAGTATCTCCAGTAAATTACAGGGATTATTAAGAACGATATCGGAAACCTGTCTGTATTTTAGGAAATGGTTTTGCCGGAAACTCGGCAAAATTGTCATGCGCTGCAACTTTTACCATACAAATATAATCATCTGATAAAAATGAAAATTTCGGCGCTGGGCCAAATAGAAAATTTTGTCATCGTCATCCCCCAAATTTTGTTTTGATGATTTCTTTCAGCGGCGGTTCACCCAATTGATCAGAAAGCAGCGCGCCCATAGTTTGGTTTGATATTTTTCTGCGCTTTTGAATAGCTCGGCGCTGGCGTAATGCACGGGGCAAAAAAGCCAGAAAAGAAATGTACCCCTTTAGAGAAAAATAGGGCTTTTTATAAACCAGAAAAAAATAGAATTGGCCGTACAACAGGGTAAGCATATGCCTGAATAACAACGGCACAGGGATATTTTTTAGCAAAACGGCCAACCGGTTACGGGTCGAATAACAAACGTATTTCGGGCGTGGAATACGGGCGCCACTCCACTGATGCAGCACCTGAGCCGATGGAACGTATAAGCAACGATAACCCAACAATTGTCCCCGTAACCCCAGGTCGATATCTTCCAGGTAGCTGACAAAATCTTCATCAAAGCCACCCACATCTTCAAGAAAGCTGCGGCGATAGAGTGCGGCCCCGGCACAGGCTGAAAACACCTCTTCCATCTCAAAATAAGCATCAACCGGCTCTCCCTTGCCTCGCTTACGGGCCGAACCATACCAGCTAAAGGTGTTGCCCGCATCATCAAGCACCGCCGGATTATCAAGCGAGATCATTTTTGAAGCCAGGCTGCCCACGCCCGGCGGGCTTTGCTCGATTGCTTCAACCAGCTTGAGTAACCACCCTGGGTGAGGCACGGTATCGACATTTAATAAAACCACATATTCACAGTCGCTCCGGTTGATGCCGGCATTAACCGCCGTTGCAAAGCCTTTATTTTTGGAAAACGTCAATACCTCGACTTCGGGGAAATGTTCTTTTACAAATGGAACTGAATTGTCCGTAGAACCGTTGTCTACCAGAATTACCTGAAAATCCTGGTATTCTTGATTTCGCAGGCCATTCAGACAACCGTGTAACCAGCGTTGCGTATTCCAGTTGGGAATGACCACAGAAACTTTTTTGTGGGGAGAATTAGTATTCATCTTATCTTACCGGCTCTCTGGCAGTTTGCAGGATCGCTCTATAAAAAGCGTATTATCTGCCACTAATTGCACTAATTTTTTATTTTTTCGTGTTAATTTGTGCAATCTGTGGCAAATTCTTTACTTTGATCGTGCAAAATCCTGTAGAGTCATCTTATCGTTTCACCAATAATTTACAGAAATCGCGTGCCTGATGCGGGTATTAAAATCAAGCAATTACCTGTTCGTAAACTTTTTGAAAACTACTAACCAACGTTTGATGCGAAAAATCTCGCTGTCCAACCTGCTGCGCTGATTGTTGCAAGCCATCATAATTTTGCCACAAAGCTTTAACGGCTGAAATAATATTGGCAGGGGTGACATTTTCCACCACCTGCCCGCAACCGGTTCTTTCCACATAGGCCGACATAGGAATGGACCGGCTGACGATAATCGGTTTTCCTGCCGCCAGCGATTCCATTAACGTGTGCGGATACGAGCGAATAATGGCCGGATTTGTAACCAGCGTAATACTGGCATGCACTCCCGCCAAAACTTGGTTAACATCCACCTTTTTATTGATAATCTCTACTTGCTGCGTTAATCCCATACTTTCAACGCGCCGGGTCATTTTATCAAGTTGCACCTCTCGCCACAAGCAGACCAGCCTCAGTTCAGGCAGGTGTTGAGCCGCGGACAGCAGCGCGTCTATCCCTTTTGATTGAAATTGAGCGCGTGTCCAGGGGGCCGAACCGACCATAATCCTGATTTCTGACTGCACGGGTAAGGGCGAAACCGTAAATTGGGCGGCATCAATTCCCGGCTGCACCAGATGACAATTGGTTGATCCCCAGTCTCGCAGCCGCTTCAAACTCAATTCATCAGATACTGTTACCGCCGCCAGGGCGTTGAAATAGGCCATGTTGGGTCGCTTTTTTCCCACGCCGCTGCTGACCGCGTAGATGACCGGTTTTTTCAGCCAGCGTGCAAAAGGAAAGGGAAATGGATCTGCATTATAAAGGTGGTGCGCTTGAACGGCGGTTTCTTCAGATCGAATCTGTTTTAGTTTGTGAAACCCAAACAACAGGCGGGGTAAATAGATTGGAGAAATCTCGTTGGGATTGAGGTGAACCAGATTGCCCCCAAAGTGATCCCGTAAAACATTGAGCTCCTGTAAACTGGCTTCGGTCCCCGGCATTTGGGGGGGAAGATTGGTAATGTGATACAGAATTTTCATTGTATTTCAGAGTTATCCGTTATTTGCCGTTAGCGGTTGAAACTGTAGCCAGAACTCGTTCATTTTGCCCCCCGAATTCCCCCCGTAACCCATCCCAAAGACCAAGACGAATTGCCCGCGCCGGGGGCAGATTTCCACTCATCTGCACTTTTATGGACAGGGCAATGCTGTAAAGTCCCCAGAACGCATAGTAAAAAAACTTGGAGTAGGGATAAAATTTGCGGATAAAAAGAAAACGATTCCGGATGATGTAATAAACATACAATGTTCCGCGCCAGTTTGATGAACGGCCAAGCTCATGATATGCTCGGGCTTGGCAATCTACGGCGGTCAGGTACCCTTTCTGTTTGGCTCGCCGGCAAAAATCGGGAATTTCGCCGGCAAAAAAATACGCTTTATCCAGCAGGCCAACCCGGCGAAACATATCAGCCCGGCCCAATAATACTGTTCCCGGCACGTAATCGACAATTTGAACCGGCACATGGCCGGTTACTGCCGGAATATGTGTAGTAAAATGCCGAATGATATTTCGCCCGCCGGCCGCCAGTAATCTGTCTTTTTGGTCCGCGTCAAACAAAAGAGGGCCAACAACCCCAATTTGTTCATTGGATTCAAGGGTGTCAATCAACCTGATAACGCCTTTTTCCGATACAAACGCATCATTGTTCAGGAGCAGAATAAAGCCGTCCCCGCCGGCCAATGCCCGGATTAACCCTTGATTGTTGCCCTCTGCATACCCGAGATTGGTGTCATTCCGGATCAGTTGAACCCAGGGAAATTCTTTGGCAATGGTATTGGGGCTGCCGTCAGTAGAGGCGTTGTCCACCACCCAAATAGCGGGCTGCAACTGTTGCCAGCCTGCAATACTTCGAATACAGCGCATGGTATCAACTGCGGCATTCCAATTTAAGATAATGATTGATATTTTCATTTTGATAGTTAGTGAACCGGTGTGGGTGCGTCCCGGATTTTAGGAACCCGGGGCGTCTTCGGCAGGGGGGGTTCGGGGAGAATCCCCCGCGCCTCCCCGCGCTTTTTGGGTGGTGAAGAATTGTGTTTGGCTGTGTTTAGCGCGACAGCATTCCAGGCCCCGTGGCCGGCGGCGGTAACCACGTCCTCCACGTCCGGCCCAGGCAGGGTGTAGGCCGTTTGTTTCCCCTTCGTGTCAATCCAGATACTCCCGGTGGCAATGAGAATGATCGCGGCGATGAGGGCGGCCTCGAAGGCCCGGCGATGAAGCGGTTTTTCCTCACTCGGACGACGGCGCATGGTGATGATGCATACCACCAGAAAGACCCAGGCGCAGACAACGAACTCTTTCCAAT
>CAYWSS010000262.1:0-7747 GCA_964460505.1 uncultured Caldilineaceae bacterium
CAACCTCCTGTGTGTCTCGATGGTTGCGCTGATTCTGTTACACAAAACCCGAAATCCACGCAAGCCGGCGAGGGTTGGTTCTGAAAGCATCCAACCAACGGACGACACAAAACCAACGCGGTGGGGTGAATTAACGTTGGCCATTGGATTGCTGGGTGTAAACCGGCTGGCAATAGCCGGGCTTTTATTACCCACGTTTGGTCTGTTTTTAAAGAAACAGGTTGGAGATTCCCTCACGCTCGCCAACATTACGGTGGGCGTGGCCACCCTGACCGGACTTGCTTTGGGGGCCAACGGTATCATCTCAATGATTGCCGCACCGGTCATCGGCAGCTTTTCTGACAGGGTGGGTAGCCGGTGGCGGGTTGCTGCCGGCGGGTTGCTGCCCGGAATAGCCGGCTTTGGACTGCTGGCCGCGGCCGCGCCGGCGGCGCCGTTTTTTGGGATTCCGCTGACGGCAATAACGGGGGCCAGCAACCAGAGTTTGTCCACCGCCCTGGTGGGAGATTTATCGTCCGGGCATCGGCACGGGCAGCGCTTGGGTATGCTGTACACCGTTGGTGATTTTGCCGGCGCAGTTGGCCCGCTGCTGGCCTACGCCGTCATTCCGCTGCTTGGGCTGGGTGCTGTTTATGGCTTCGGCGCGGCCATTTTTGCGCTGATGTTTCTGGTGGCGTTGAAGTGGGCCGGAAAATAATCAATCACCCTGACCTGGACAAGCCGGACGCTCACCATTTTGCTTTGCAGGAGTACTTCAGTTTGGGGGCGAATTTTTATCTAACCGCAGAGTACGCAGAGAAAAATATAGAAATTTTTGCGGTCTCTGCGGTAAATTTTCGGCGTTTTGGTAAATCTTGCCTCAAAAGTAAAATACACCCTTGCTTTGCCATTTGCTTGACTAACGTTGTAGGCCCTTTTCAGTAAAAAGCTTGTTTTTTGGGCAAGAAAAAAAAGTTGCACAGAGGCACACGGAGAAGGCACAGAGTTTTACTGAGAAAAAATAAAAATCTCTGTGCGCTTCGCGTCTTCGCGTCTGTGAGTCCTCTGCGTAACTCCGTGTTCCTTTTTTGGCTCTGGCTTGGCCAGGTTAGGGTAACTTACAATAAAAGATTTATGAACGAAAATTTCAAACCCCCCAGTGATCCAAAATATCCCTTAAACCGGCGGCGTCTTTTAGCGCTGACACATAGCCGGCCGTAACTTTTACATCGCCGGTGGCGTTAGCCGGTGCTGCCGGATGCCCTACCAGCCGCATAAAATCCACATCGCTGGAAGAATCGCCCACGCCGCCCATATCCGCCGGATCGATGCCGGTTACGTCGGCCAGCCACTGCAGGCCGCTGCCTTTGTCGATACCCGCCGGATAAATATTAAGCGCCAGCGCTGCCGCCTTAACCACGGCAAAGGAATCTGAAACGGCCGTGACCACCCGCTTTACCTCGGGGATGATTTTGGCCACCGTATGCGGAGGGTGGGCAAACAACGAGTGGCACACGCTTTTTCCGGGCTGCCAGTAGGCTTTGCCGGTTTGTACCACTTCTTTGTCCACCTGCCCAATAATTTCGTTCAACGCGGTTTTGTGGGCTTCGGTCAGGAGTGGTGTGGTTTCAAACCGGTAGGTTTCAGGAAAATAGAGGCCGGCTCCGTTTTCGTACAACGCCGGCATCCGGCCATCAATGGCCTGCATCACCGCTTCAACGTAGGGCGAGGGCCGCCCGGTATTCAGCGTTACCGCCGGCACATCTTCGCCCTTTCGGGCACGCCGGTTAAGGTTAGCCAGCCTGCTAAACAGTTTCATATTAAATGGTTGCGCCTCTCCAACAGAGATGACGCCGTCGCAATCGAGTACAATCAGTTTGATCAAAGTGAAAAGTCCTATATGTAAAATGTGGTGTCGCATGGTAAAATAACAGGCAATATTTGTCCAACTAACCAACTGCTTGTTTCCCCACATTTATCCCGAGTTGCAAGTTATTTTCACAAAGATTAAAAGAGGAGATGTCCTGTGAGAAATTTATTGAATAAATTAAGAGGTGGAGCATCTGTATTTGTTACCATTGTGGTGGTGGTAATTATCATTGCCATTTTGCTGGCTTTTTCCAGCCAGTTTTTCTACTTTTTCGAACGGGTTGATGAGCAAGAGGTTGGGGTTCAATTTGAGAGCGGGCGTATTAGCGATGTGGTTGGCCCCGGCGTTTACACCGATGTGGGGTTGTTTGTGGATTTAGTACGCATTTCCAGCCAGGCCATCCCCTTTTCGGTGATTGACGAGGAGATCATTACCAGAGATAAGCAGCGGATTGGGCTGGTGGTCAGCGGTGATATTTTTAGGCCAAATATAGCGGAAAAAGACAAGATTCGTTCCCTGTGGGCGCAATACCGGAGTGTTTATCTGGACGATTCTTTGGCCCAGTCCCGGGTCCAGGATATGGCCCGGCAATCGATGAAGGTTTGTGTGGGCGACCGCACCTTTGATGATAATATCATTGGCACGGCCCGCGATGCGCTGCGGGCATGTATCGACAGTGAACTGAATAAACTGGCCGCCAACTTTGGGTTGACGGTTCAAAATCTGGTGGTGCCGGAGGTTATTTTGTCGCCGGAGGTGCAGGTTGCTCTGGATGCCATTGTCCAAAGCCGGTTAGAAACGGAAAAGGCCGCTCAGGACAAGTTACGGGCCGAAGCCCAGGCCAAAGCCGAGCAGTCTCGCCAGGAAGGTGAAATTCGGGTGGAGCAGAGTCGAATTCAGGAGCAGGCCAAGCAGCAAACATTGCTGGCCGTGCTTGATCAGGAAAAGATTGCGGCCCAAAAAGCGGTCATCGAAGCGGAGCGGGCTAACGAATTAGCCAGAGTCGAGGCCGAACGAGCCATTATTGCTGCTGAAAAATCTAACCAGCTTCTGGCTGCCGAGCAGGATTTGGAAATTAACAAGGCCAAAGCCCTGGCCGCCACTGAAAAAGCCAATGCCGATTTGGCAGTTCAGGTAGCCTTGGCCAAACTGTACTCCCAAAATCCGGATTATCTAAGGCTGCAAATAGTACAGGCCAACGCCGATGCCATTCAGCCGGCTGATAAAATTATCTTCACTCCCGAAGGTATGGTTCCCACGCTGGTGCTGCCCGGCCCCGGCATTGTGCCAACGGTTGAGACCGGAGCAACAACACCAGGCCCGCCGCAGAACGAATCTGCCTCTGCCGGGGGTGAATCTGACAATCAGTAGGGCCTAATCAGTTGAATTCTTGTACAATAAACAAGAAAAGAAGTAACACAGAGATCACGGAGAAGTCACGGAGACACAGAGGTTTTAAAAAATTTGTTTTTTCCTCAGCGCTCCCTGTGCCTCCTTTGTGTTACTCTGTGTTGCTTTTTGGTTCCGGCTCGTTCGGGTTAATCACGTTTCACAAATCTCCTGCAATTCGAGCCAGCGTTCCATTGCGCTTTCAAGCTCCGCTTCAAGCTGTTGAAGCTCATCCGCCAGCGATTGTAATTTGAGATAATCGTTGCCGCTGGCGTTGATTTTCGCTTGCAGGCCGGCCTGTTTGTTTTCTAATTTCTCAATGTGGGGTTCAAGCTGCGCCAGTTCCCGCTGCTCTTTAAAGGTGAGGCGGCGAACGCGCTTTTTTTTGCGCGCGTTGCTTTTTTGGGGCGGAGGCGGCGCAGCAGAGATTACCCTGGCCCTGGTTGCTTCACCGTGCAGCCGCCGGTAGGTTTCGTACGGCGCGGGATAGCGGTTGCTCACGCCGCCGGCCTCAAAACTAACCAGATAATCTGTGGTGCGATCCAGCAGATAGCGGTCGTGCGACACAATAATCAGGCTGCCGGTGAAGTAATCCAGAAACTCTTCCAGTACGGTCAGGGTTTGAATATCCAGATCGTTGGTTGGCTCATCCAGCAGCAGCACGTTGGGTTGCTTCATTAAAATATAGAGCAGGTACAGGCGGCGACGCTCTCCGCCGCTGAGGGTGCCAATCTGGGCGTACTGTTGCTTTTTGGGGAAGAGAAACCACTCCAGCACCTGAAACGCCGACATATATTCGCCGCTTTTGGTCTGGATCAGGGGCGCTTCCTGTTTGATAAAATCGATCACCCGCAGCGAGTCATCCAAATCGCCGCTTTGCTGATCGTAGTAGCCCAGGTGAACCGTTTCGCCCCACTCGATCTCTCCGGCGGTGGGTGACAGTTTTGCGGCCAGAATATTGAGGAAGGTACTTTTCCCCGCGCCGTTTGGCCCAATAATGCCGATGCGATCCCCCGGTTCCAGCGAAAAATCAACATTTTGAAACAGCGACTCATCATCAAATTGTTTGCCCAGGCCGGTAACCGTCAGCACCTTTTTGCCCAGCCGCCGGCTGCCCAGCGCGAGCGAAACCTGGCTGCCCTGATCGGCGCTGATTTTTTGCAGCTCCTCAATGCGCTGTTTGCGGGCTTTTTGTTTGGTGCTGCGAGCCTGCGCCCCGCGACGCAGCCATTCCAGTTCGCGCCGCAGCAGATTTTGCCGCTTCTCTTCAGCAGCAACCAGTTGTTCCCGGCGGGCAGCGCTTAATTCCAGATAGCGGCTGTAGTTGCCGGGGTAACTGACCAGCCGGCGGCGGTCTATTTCGATGATGCGGTTGGTGACACGGTCCAGAAAATAGCGGTCATGCGTGACCATCAGCAGCGCGCCCGGTTCGGTGGCCAGATAATTTTCCAGCCAGTCGATGGTGTCGGCGTCGATGTGGTTGGTTGGTTCATCCAGAATCAGCAGGTCCGCGCGGTCGATGAGGGCCTGGGCCAGGGCGACCCGCTTTTGCCGGCCGCCGCTCAAGGTGCCCACCGGCGCATCAAATTGGGTAATGCCCAATTGGGTCAGAATGGTTTTGGCGTTGGCTTCGGCGGCCCAACTGCCGGTACGTTCCATTTCATCGCTGAGCGCGGTCAGTTGCTCCTGCCACCGGCTGCTGCCGGGGTGCAACTGAAGCTGCCGGCCGGCCCACTCAAAATCCCGCAGCAGTTTAATTTGGGGCGAGGCGCTATCGAACAGATGCTCAAGCGCCGGTTTGTTGTCGTTAAAAACCGGCTGCTGCAACAGGTACCGCACCCGCACCCCGCCCCACACGGTGACACTGCCCGCGTCCGGCTGTTCCTGGCCGGCAATCATGCGCAGCAGGGTGGTTTTGCCGCTGCCGTTTACGCCGATGAGGCCAATTTTGTCGCCGCTGTTGATTTGCAGGTTGACGGTGTCGAGCAGTTGGCGCTCGCTGTATTGTTTGGAGACGTTTTCAAGGGTAACAAGATTCATACGTTGCGTTTCTTTTCACGGAGTTCCAGAATTAAAAATAGCGACCGCGTAATACGTATTACGTGAGCGGTTTTATCACGCATCACAGTATTACCCTGCAATATTTGCATTACGCTTTGCGGCGGAAATTACTCATTACTCATTTGCGGCTTGGCCGCGCATCATTATTTCCTTTGAACAGCCTTAATGGCGTCCAGCGTACTTTCTGGATTGTCGCACAGGATGACATCGGCGTTGAGTTTGAGGTAGAGGCCCATCCGGGATTCCGGGGCGGTATCGAGCGGGGCGACAATTTTGCCCATGCGGTGCGCCCATTTGATGTAAAACGGATTGAGCAGCACCAGCGGCCAGGCCGGCCCCAGCAGTTCGGTTGGTTGGGTGGGCAGCGGATTTGACATGGTGATCCAGCCGCCCGCCAGCGCGGGTTCAACTTTTTTGACGGCCTCAATAGTGGCCATGTTAAAAGAAATAACGGCGCACTCTTCGAGCATATGGTATTCGCGCAGCAAATCGACCAGCATCTTCGCGTAGCGAGATTGCTCAAAAAGCGGGGATTTTAGCTCCAGCGCCAGCGGGGTAGTTTCGCCGGTCAGCTCGATGAGTTCCCGCAGGGTCAGTACCTTTTCAACCACCTCCCGCCGCTCGGCGGGCTGCCGGAGTTTGAGTTGTTTGATCTCGGCCAGCGTGAGCTCTTGAATCTGGCCGCTGCCCTCCACTGTGCGATCCAGCGTGCTGTCGTGGATGACCACAAGCTCGTCGTCTCTGGTGAAGTGCAGGTCAGTTTCTAGAATATCGGCCCCATCGGCAATGGCCCGCTGAAAGGCAGCCGGCGAGTTTTCCGGCAACAGCGCCGACGCTCCGCGATGGGCCATGACCAGCGGTCTATTCAATTCAGCTTTAACCTGATGAAATTTATCCCAGTCCATTTTATTCTACAAAATCTAGGTGAACATGATTTTACTGAAATTAGTTTGAAACCGAAACTTTTATTGAGGCAGTATTATTGGCTTCAATAAGCTCAACCAACGTCGCCTGAGCTTGTCGAAGGCGATATACGTTGGCTAAAAAGTTCTGTTCTCATTCTGTATTCAGTATTGTTTTTTAGTATCTACTCAGGCATAAGCATTTGTAACCGCTTAGTTCTAAGTCAAGTTCTAATTGACGGGTGTAGCATTTGGGCCTTGTGCCCTTTTCGGCGTGCTCGGGGCAGGCGGGGTAGCCGGGGGCGGGCCGGCTGCCCCGATACTTTTCTTTGATTAACGGCTCTCTGGTAGTTTGCAGGATCGCTCTGTAAAAAACGTATTATCTGCCACTGATTTCACTAATTTTTTATTTTTTCGTGTTAATTCGTGCAATTCGTGGCAAATTCTTTACTTTGATCCTGCGAAATCCTGTAGAGCCTGATTAACTCCTTGTTGCTGAAATTTTCGGTGGGGGCGTAACCCCAGATTTGCCGCCGGACCTCCTCATGCACCCGTTTCGCCAGCGCTTCGGCCAAGCGGTCGGCCAGCGCTTTGACCATGATGGCCCGGTAGTCGTCGTGCTCGGCCTCGTATTGGGCCACCCGTTCGCGCGTACCCAGCCCGGCGTTCACGGCAAAGCAGCCCACGTAATCGGCCGGCCCGCTCTCCTTTGGCGCGATGAAATCGGCCAGGGTCAAGGTGGGGCGATTAGGCCCTTTGTCGATTTGCTGGCGCAGGGTGGCCAACCGTTCGCGGCGGCTGTCATCGGTGTAGAGCGCGATGTCATCGCCCACGCTGTTGGCCGGAAACAGGTGGTAGCGCTGGATTATGGTGCCCCTCGCGCCGTCCATAATTTTCACTCTTGGTGGTGCCCCGCAGGGTCATGCCAACTCCTCGTATAAAATGTTCGTAGACAGATACGCAGCGCCGTGGACCTTCGGTTGTTTAACGCCACTCCGCTATCGCTGCGAGGCTGACTGCGAGCGGGTAATATTTCCTTCTTTAAATGATGAACGATGAATAGTGAATCAAAACTGTTTGTGGGGTTTTGGTATTTTCCGTAGTGTAATGGCAGGTTTTGTGTCTGCCTTGGGCGACCACAAGGGTACGCCACGGCAATTCTTAAAGAGCCGAATTGTCATATGTGCATCTGAAAACACAGAAACACAAAACAATAGGGTACATTCTGGAGAAGGATACCTCAATTTACCGAGAGTTGCCAAAACAGGGTGACAAAAAAACCAACGACATTGCCCTTGGGAGTTGAGAGGAACTGCACTCTGTTGAATACTGCTGGTGATTTATTTTCTGATACGCCCTCAAATAAAAAACGCCAACCTGTCTGTTTTCAACAGGCCGGCGTTTTTACCCCCCCTCAGCCCCACCCGATTCGGGGGAGAAGTAAAATCCTCCCCCTTCGGGCGGGGGGAATAGTTACTTCTAAATTTGGGTATTGTTTCAATGTAGCCACATAATCGGTTTACACTTTAAGTGAAACACTCCTGGA
>CAYWSS010000263.1:0-7743 GCA_964460505.1 uncultured Caldilineaceae bacterium
AAGTTAAGTCCTCCCCCCTCCTGAGGGGGGAGTTAGAGGGGGGTAAGTAGTTACATTTTCCATTGAACGCAAATGGGCCGGCGCTTTTATTTGGGGTTGATGTATTTTGAGCCTACGGCTAAATAGCCAATTCCTTTTTTAGCCAGGTAGTTGTAATTAGCAATCATTCGGCGGCCGTCAATAACCAGATATGGTGGTTTGACCTGTTTTTCTATGGTGCCGGCCATCCCCCGGAATTCTTCCCAATCTGTGGTGATGAAGAGGGCGTCACTGCCGGCAATGGCTTCTCTAACAGAATCGTGGTAAGTAATTTTTTCAAATAGATTATTTTTATTGGGGTCAAAATAATGTTTTGCTTCTTCAATGGCCAGCGGGTCGTAAGCTTGAATCGCTTTTACGCCCCGGCCCAGCAACGCCTCCACCACCTTTAGTGCCGAAGAATCCCGCATGTCATTGGTGCGTTTTTTAAAGGATAATCCCAGCAAGGCCACGGTTTTATTGTTAAAATTAAAACCCACTTCGTTTACGGCCCGGTCAACCAGGTAGGTTTTTTGGTACTCGTTGATATCGTAGACATTTTTCAGCAGCGCGTAGGGCTGGCTTTCTTGGCGCAATTGGTAAATGAGCGATTGAATATCCTTGCCAAAACAGCTTCCCCCGGCCCCGTTACTGACATAGGAACCCCAGGTGCTGATACGGTCGTCAGAGGTAACACCTCGCTTTAAGTCTTCCATCACAATACCGTCGAAGGTTTCGCCCAGTCTGGCCCCCACGCCATTCCAGAAAGAAATGTAGGTTAGCAGGAGCGTGTTGGATACATATTTAATGGCTTCGGCGGTTTCGGGGGTTGTTTCCGTGTAGGCAATGCGCACGTGGTTGACGTATTGCGAATAGACGTTGCGCAAAATATCAAGGTCTTCTGCTGTATCTGCCCCGACAACAATCCGGTCCGGCTTGCGCGATTTTTCAACGGCGTCCCCTTCCGGCAAAAATTCCGGGTTTGAAGCCACGCCAAAATTGGGGACGTTCTCTTTGTTAAGTAGCTTCTGCAAAAAGCGGGCTGTTCCAACCGGCACGGTGCTTTTGTTTACCAAAACTACCCGCCGCTGATCCTCTCTCTTGGCTAACAAGCTACCCAGATACTGAACGGCGTTGGTATAATAGCTTAAATCGGTTGAACCATCCAGGTTGGGGGGCGTGGGCAGGCACAGAAAAATGGCATCGGTGCCGTCAATTTTTTCTTCAATTAAATCTTTGTCTACAAAAAACAGGTATCGATTGTGGGTTTCTGTGATAATAGAGGATAGTCCGGGTTCATTAACGTATCGCTCTATTTTGGCGCGGTCGCTACTATTGTAATCTGCAATTTTTTGTTTATCGATATCGTAGGCGTATACTTCGTGGCCCGATTCGGAAAGGACCGCGGCATGAGTGAGGCCTACAAAACCTGTTCCGACAACGATTACCTTCATTGTAAAATGCTCCTTAAATTAAACTGTAAATACAATAATTGGGGCACCGATCAATCTGTCGATTGCCAATTATAATCTTAACCGTTAAGTTAATCAATCTGCCATCATTTCTTTGGCTGCCCGCCGGCCAATTTCAACGGCGTAGTTTGTGCCCCTGTCCCAGGGATACACCTGGCTCATGCTGGCCCAGTAAAGGCCGGGAATGGGGGTTTTTAAAGCCGGAATATTCTGGCTGTGGTTTATGGATGGAACAGGTTGGGCGTATTTGGTTTTAAAGAGCCAGCTTTCTTTGACCCAGCTTTTATCAAATTCCGGGTTGAAACGGGTTAAATCGGGCAGGAAACGGGCCAGTATCTCTTCTTTGCTCAGGTTGAAATAATCGTGCTCGGGATCAAGATAATCGCCACAGTAGACAATGTGGTCGTTATCGTAATGTTTGCGGTCGATAAAATTGGTGTGTTCCACCAGAGCCAGAAACGGCGTCCCCTCTTCTTTGGGTAAATTAATCCAGTAGTGCTGCTCGGTGAGACTGTGTTTAAGAGCCAATACCACAATCACCGCCCCCATCGACTTTAGTTTTTTGAGCTTGGCCAGATAGTTGTCCGGTAAAGCGGGGGCCATTTTTGTTAACAGGCGGGGAGAAACAGTTGCCAGTACCCGGTCAAACTTCTCGCTCTGCAGCCCTTCAGCGGCGTGGTCTATCTGGAAGCCGCCACCGGGGAGGGGGGTGATGGCGTTAACGGCGGCCTTAAAATGCAGGGATGCCCCGCGTTCGGTTACTTTGTTGGCCAGTGCATCGATAAAGGCCTGAAAACCGCCCTCAAAATATCCCAGTTTGATACTGCGCTTATGAACTCGCGCCCAAAACCAGGCCATATTCACATCTTTGTAATGTTCGCCAAATTTTCCAACCAGCAGCGGTTTCCACAAAATATCGTAGGCGGTTTGGCCCATGGTGCGGATGAGCCAACTGTGCGCGGTTTCTTTTTCCATGGCCTGCCAATTTTTTGACAGGCGCAGGTACAGCCCCACCAGCCCAAATCTCAATTTAGGAATAAGGGGCAGCTTTGGGAACAGCAACATGCGCAGCGGGCTGTCAAAAGGGTAGGTTTTGCCTTCGGTGTAAATGGACGTGGTCGGGCGAGGAAAAAACAGTTTATCGCTTTCACCAATTTCGTTGATTATGCCCAGAATATCATCGTCGGTTTCAAACCAATGGTGATAATAATGTTCAAGATGCCAGTCCCATCGTGTGGACTTAAAGCCGGCAGCCAATCCTCCGGCGTAAGAGGCTCCTTCAAAAACTGTTACCCGGTGTCCGGCACCTGCCAGATCGAAGGCTGCGGACAGGCCGGCAATGCCGGCGCCAATAACTGCAATTTTCATATGAATATCTGCTTTCAATGCTCAAGAGTCTGAGGGGGCCGGCGATTTTACAATTTCCTGCCCCTCAATGCCCGCGGCTCCTTTTGTTTGCTCAACGGCCTGGCCGATTTCCTGCCAGCTCAGGCTTTCTCGAATCATATAATAAAAGCCGAGCAGCGTAATGGGCAGCCACAGGGCCGCGTGCAGGACCAAAGTGTACGCAGCCGCTACCACGGGATCAATCCCAAATACTTTTAATACCTCAATGCCCGGCCCATCAAAGGTGCCAATGTAGCCCGGTGCAGAAGGCAAGGTTGTAAACAGATTGACAACGCCGTTCATTAACATTAGCACAAAGAAACTAACGGTAAATGAAAACGCGTGCATCACAAACCAGTATTTAACGGTTTCCAGCAGCCAAACAACCACCGATGTAAAAAATACCATAAACACATCTTTTATGTTGTTCAGGCTGCTTAAGCCTTCCATGAATCGGTCGGCCAGGATGAGAGCTTTTTTTTGCCAATGTTCCGGTGCAAATCGATAAATAACCCACTGGTACAACTTTCGGCTGGTATCCGGCAGGGCGGCCATAACCAGGAAAACCAGCAGCGCTCCAAAAAACGCCAGACTGGACAGAATGACCATTTGGCGCAGCCAATTTGGAAGGTCAGGCACGGTGGGCAGGGCAATGAACACAAAAAGAAGCATGACCAGGCCATCAAAAATGCGTTCTACCAAAATGGTGGCAATGCTGGCACTGATGCTTACCCCTTCCTTCTTTTTAAGCACATAAGCCCGAAGAATTTCACCAATGCGGAAGGGGTAAATGTTGTTGCCCATATAGCCAATAACCACCACCGGCCACATGGAGCGCAATGGAATGGGTTTAATGGGACGCAGCAAATAGTGCCAGCGCCAGGTTCTGGCCCACACGCCCACAAAATAGACAGCCACCCCCGGCACAACCCACCAGTAGTTGGCCGTTTTTATTGCTTCCCAAACCAAGCGTAGATTCAGGCCGCGGAGGGCATAAACAAGAAAAAGGGCGCTTATAGCAGCGCCCAACCAAAATCGCCAATTTTTCAGCATGGCGCGTATTTTACCATTGAGGCGGGATTCGGCAAATCAGGAACTTATTCACCAGATTTTTGTACACACCTGCCCTGTGGGTTGGGCAAGAAAAATCTGCACCGAATTGCCCGAATTGCCCAAATTGCCCGAATAAAAAACAAAAAAAATCCGCATAATTCGGTGCGAAATTTTTCGCGCAGCGTCCGGCTCGTCCGGGTTAGGTACGGGCATCGGAATGTTGTTTTGCATAAAAAAAGCCGCTGTCCTCATGGACAGCGGCTATGATTAGCAGGACTATTCAGTTTTAAGCGGGCATCGGGGTTGCTTCAGCCGGGTCTACCGAACCAACAAGAATGCGTTCCAACGTCATTACGTGGGAACAAACCCCGCGACTTTCAAAGAAATGGCAATCGCAGGACCATTCGCCCTGGCTGTAGGTAAGCTTGTGGGTCGTGTGATCGCCCTCAAAAGATACTTCAAATTGCTCAAACTTAATGCGTTCCGGTTCGTGCGCATAGAGTATTGCTTTTTCTATCTTGCCAATCATACTTGAGTCCATTAATTTGGTAACCTCCTGAAAATTTGTTAGTGAACCAAAAATTTAAAATTAAAAACACCCGCGCAAATCAACGCTGCTCAGGTGTTTGTGACCTTAAAAATATTTGGTTGGAT
Source organism: uncultured Caldilineaceae bacterium (assembly GCA_964460505.1). Taxonomy (GTDB): domain Bacteria; phylum Chloroflexota; class Anaerolineae; order 4572-78; family J111; genus J095. The sequence continues at coordinate 4,584 of CAYWSS010000263.1, forward strand.
GTAAAACGCAACATTCATAGTGGAAATGTCTCCAAACAAGCATCCTCGCTCGACTTTACCTAGTATAACTCTGCCACCAAAGGATGTCAACCTTTTTACTGTACGGAATCCCTACGCTTTACCTTGGGGCACAAACAGATATAGATGTTCAGGTAATGTTTTTGGGTAGGGCAGCGCCTTGCGCCTGCCCTTTGGGGCAACCACAAGGGTTTGCCCCTGCAAAATTCAAAATAGTTTTCTGAATATCTATAGATGCAGAGAATTATAATTTTTTGGAAAAGTTGGCCCAATGATAAGTATGTTTTATGGATTCGGAAGCGTTTCCGAATCAATTATTGAATTTTGACAAATAAATCCGGGTTAGTATAATTGGTAGCTACGGAAACGTTTCCCTGATTTCCGAATTCAATGGTCGACAGGCAACGATGAGGTTGAAAATGCCAGCTACTATCCACGATGTTGCTAAAAGAGCAGGTGTTGGCATAGGCACCGTTTCCAGCGTGCTAAATGATAGCCGCCCGGTGAATAAAGCTACGCGTCAAAAAGTTTTGGATGCAATAGCTGATCTGGATTTTGTGCCTAACCCCAGCGGCCGTCGTCTTTCTATAGGAAAGACACATACCATTGGCGTAGTTATCCCCTTCTTTACCATTGCTTCTCAAACAGAACGTTTACGCGGTGTCATGTCTGTCATTGCCGGCAGCGATTACGATATTTCCCTTTACTCCATTGAAACCGTTCTCCAACGAAACAAGATTTTGGAAAGAGCGCCCCGTCGCGGTCGCATTGACGGGCTGTTGATTTTTTCATTGATTCCTTCTGAGGATGATTTGCGTCGAATTCAACGAGGGAAAATCCCCACTGTGCTGGTAGAAGGCTACCACCCCAATATATGCAGCATTTCAATAGATGATATTGGGGCAGCCAGAGAAGCCGTTGAATATCTTATTAACCTTGGGCACAATAAAATAGGTTACATTGGCGACCTTTTGGATGATCCGTTTGGAACATATTTTAGCCGAAATCGCTATCAAGGGTACTGTCAGGCGTTGGAAAATGCCGGCTTGCCGATCCTATCGGAATATTGCCGATTAGGTTGGCATGATCGAGACGAGGCTCGCCAAATGGCAATGAGTTTGTTAGAGTTGCCGGATCCGCCCACCGCAATTTTCGCTTTTAGTGATGAGCAAGCCTTGGGTGTATTGGAAGCAGCGCGTGATTTAGGGGTAAATGTTCCCGGCAATCTGTCTGTTGTAGGGTATGACGATATTCGATTGGCTCATTTTGCCCAGCTTACTACAGTTCGGCAAAACCTGTTCGAGTCTGGGGTAAGAGGCGTTAGTTTATTGCTGGATCTCATTGACAATCCAGACCAGGCAGATATGCATTTTGACATGCCGGCCGAGCTTGTAATCAGGCGCACTACCGCGCCCCCGGCCAAAAAGTCCGGGGAATAAACATAATTGAACTTTAGTAAAAATTTAGAATGGGATTGCCCTTGAAGGGAGGTGGTTACTGATTTTGAGGTCGATGAAATAGGTTGCGAAGTATACTGTTTGGTTTTGAAAATTTATATTTTTAATGATTAAGGAGGAAAGACAAAGATCATGAGAAAATATTCATGGTTATTGGTTGCAGTATTAATGGTGCTGACCCTGTTTGTGGTTGCCTGTAACAGTGCAACTCCTGCGCCGGCACCCAAAGAAGAACCGGCCAAGGAAGAACCGGCCAAAGAGGAACCGGCTAAAGAACCCGCCGCGGAAGCCGCCGATGCCCCTACAGACTATATGCCCGGTGGTTTCCTTGAGCGTGCATACGCCGGTGAATTTGCGGGAACGACAGTAATTATGGATGGCCCATTCACCGATCAGGATGAAGTGAAGTTCAACAAAGGGATGGAAACCTTTGAAGAAGCAACGGGCATCGATGTTCAATACATTGGTTCAAAAGAATTTGAAGCGTCCATTTCCATTCGTATTGACGCTGACGATGCGCCGGACATTGCCGATTTCCCGCAGCCCGGGTTGTTGGCCAGCTTTGTGCGGCAAGGCAAGGTGGTAGACCCCACCAGTTGGATGTCTGAAGACTGGTTGAGCCAGCAGTACAACCAGAGCTGGCTGGATATGGGCAAAATGGAAGGCCAATCCGCCGGGGTGTGGCATCGCTACAATGCCAAGAGCCTGGTCTGGTATCCCAAAGCCCAGTTTGAAGCCGCCGGCTACGAAATTCCCAAAACGTGGGATGAAATGCTGGAACTGACTCAAACCATTGCCGACGACGGCGACACCGCCTGGTGCATTGGCATTGAGAGTGGCGCGGCCACCGGCTGGGTTGCCACCGACTGGACCGAAGATATGATGCTGCGCACCACCACCCCGGAAAACTACGACGCCTGGGTAGCCGGTGAACTGCCCTTTAGCTCGCCGGAAGTAAAAGGCGCTATGGAAGCCTGGAGTGAAATCTGGTTCAACAATGATTACGTTTTGGGTGGCACCAGCTCTATTGTGACCACCTTCTTTGGTGATTCCCCGGCCCCGATGTTTGAAGACCCGCCCCGCTGCTGGTTCCATCGCCAGGGCAACTTCATTACCAGCTTCTTCCCCGAAGGCGTGGAAGCCGGGAGTGATTACGGTTTCTTCTACCTCCCGTCAATGAAAGAGGGAGACAATCCCTGGCTGGTAGCCGGTGACATCATGGCTATGTTTAACGACCGGCCCGAAGTGCGGGCCACTATGGAATACTTCACAACACCGGAATCTGCCGCCGGCTTCTTGCAGCAAGGTGGCGCGTTGGCTGCCCACAAAACAGCTACGCCTGATATGTACGGTGCCGATCTGGAGCGAGGCATTGCCGTGCTGGTACAAGACGCAACCACCTTCCGCTTTGACGCATCAGACCTGATGCCGGGCGAAGTAGGCGCCGGTTCCTTCTGGAAAGGGATGACCGACTACGTCAGTGGCGTGGCCGATCTTGATACCGTGCTAGAGGAAATTGATGCCTCCTGGCCTACAGGTGTTGCTGGTCAAGCCTCAGCTACTGAAGATGAATCCGCCGGTGGTGATATGATGGAACTGCCCGAAGACAGCTTCCTGGCCCGCGCTATGACCGGTGAATTTGCGGGAACGACAGTAATTATGGATGGCCCATTCACCGATCAGGA
>CAYWSS010000264.1:0-7721 GCA_964460505.1 uncultured Caldilineaceae bacterium
TAAAAACATGCGGGAATGACATCTTAAAAGTTCCGTTCTCATTCTGTTTTCAGTAAAGTCATTTAATCCCGGTTCCTTAGCAAGTTAACCTAAATTTACAGGTGTCCGATAATGGAAACAATCATGTTCAAACCTAATCCCCGACACACCGCGTTGTGGAAAATTGTCGGTTTATTTGCTGCCGGCGCCGGCGGTATATTTGTGTGTGTGTTTGGGTTCATTGCCGTCTTTACAATGATGATTGGAATGCCAACAACAGACGCACCCGGCTCCAGCCCGTTGTTACCTGTGGCGCTGATGTTAGGGGCTGGTGTTTGTGTTGGCGGGTTGTTTATTGTCATTGGCCTGTTGTTTCTATTCAGCCGCAGCAAGGAACAGCTAACGCTAACCCCAGAGGCGCTGATCATCTCTACCGGCAAAGCCGAAACCCGGCTGCCGCTGGCTGAAATCACCGCGCTGCAAGCGGTCCGGCGGGCAAGTGCCAATGTTGGCAGCAGCAGCCCCCCGCATTGGGCCGCGCGGATTGAAAGCCGTTTTGAAAAGCCGGTAGAACTGGATATTTCCGGTGCCCGCTTTTTGGCCCAGTTCGATATGCAGCCGGTACTGCAAAAGCTGCTGCCCCGCCTGCCCGCCGAGGCAGAGATTGACCAGCGGCTGCAAACCTACATTGAAACGGGCAAAATATCCTAATTCGCCTTGTTCACCTCGTTCCCAAACAAAGTTTGGGTACGAGAGGGCGGGTAATGATTATTTGGTGACAATCCGGTATAAAATTTCCCGCCCCACCAACGCGGCCAGCCACTGCTCTTTTTCTGCCGGCCAGTCAGTCGCCAGATTTTTGGCCGGCGGCGGCGTTTTGTTTTCCCTCATCGGTTTGAATACCTTTTCAGAAAGGATATTTGGTAAATTCGCCCATTCGCGCTATTTGCGATAAGATTTTTGGCAGTTCCGCAAAACTCGGCAGGTTACAAGTGACCGGCACTTAAAATAAAGTGCCGGTCACTTTAATTTACCTGATGTTCTTTGCGGTATTGCCATTTTTGGTTTGGCTAAAAAGTGTCCGGCAGCAAATTAAGGACACGCTTCCTGCCACGCATCCAGATTACGGTTTTTGAGAATAGCGCTGAAGTTCATTTTCCGGGCATGAGAACAGAACTGGTTGGAAGTGAGGCCCATATCGGTGTATTCGGCGGCAAAGACGGGTTTTCCGGCGGTAATAAACGGCTGCATTTCTTCGCACCAGCCTTCGGCAAAGCAATCTTCGGTCAGGGCATAGTCAAAGTAGGGCAGCAGGTCGTCCACCTGATCCGGATCGTTTTTCAGGCCGATGGACAGGCCGCGGGCGTGAGCCTGGTTAGCCAGCCAGATATTGTAGTTGAGCTGATCTTCATCGGTCAGCGGAAAGCCGGTATCGTTGGCAAAACTGTCAATGTTGTCCGGCTCGACGCCGTCGAAGCCTTTGGCCTGACATTCGTCCAGCCGGGCCAGCATAATTGGAGCCAGCAGGTCAATCTGGCGAATATCCAGCCATTTTTCGCCGGGCCAGCCCCCATAATCATTGCCGATAGCCGGGGTTGGAAATTGGTTCGCATCGGGCCGCCACTCTTCCCAACTGCCCACGCTGATGTAGCAGATAACTTTGCGCCCCTGCGCGTGCAGGTTTGCCACCATGGCCGCCTCGTTATCAAACAAATCAATATCGTACACCTCCACCTCAAAAGAGGGGTCAACATTCTGTTCCAGTTGCCACTGCCAGGTACTGTTTATTGCCGGCTGCCACCAATTGCCCTCAACCGGGGTAACACCTGTTGCCGGCGGCAAAGCGGTAAACGGGTAGGGTTCAATAAATTGGTCCAGCGCCCGATTGCCGGCAAAAGGCACAAACCCCAACCCCCGCGATGTTTCGTAAATCCAGGTCACGTTCTCCGGTTCCAGCGCATAATCTATGGTGAAAATTTTCTCGCCTTCGTCGCGGGCCAGAATCAGGTCATTTAAATATTCCTGACTGCTGACGTGCAGGGTGCTGTCGGGAAATTCATCATACTGCTTTTGGCACGCCGGCGACAGGCTGTTGCGGTAGGCGGCGGTGTCCACCTCGGCTTCGGTGCGGGGCAGGGGGCAATCTCCGGGCGGGTCGTTGTCGGCGCTGCCGTCAAACCAAACCTGCTCCTGAGCAATGGCGTCGATGGTGTCGCGATACTCCTCGTCGGCGGCCAGTTCTGCCGCATTTTGGGCGATGACGATGAAATCGAGGTTGCGGCTGCGGGCGGTTTCGGCCAAATCCGCCACCCACCAGACCATCTCCCGCCGGGGATCAACCCCCTCTGACTGCGCGGCGGCGATGACATTTTCATCGGAATAGGCTTCTACCCAATCCAGATAAATGCCATCAAAACCGGCCTTCACAATGGCGGGAATGTAGCCATCACCGGCCAGCCAGATGTTGCGCCATGCTTCATCCCAGTAGGCCACCGGATAGTTGCCCTCCCAACCATCAGGGTCAAGGCCGGTAATCCATTCCGGGTGGCCAATGCCCCAGCCGGGTTGCCAGTAGGTGCGAAAATCCTCGGCCTGCCCAATATCAATGTAGGCAATAACCTGCTTGGGGTGAGGCGCGTGGTGCAGTTGCTCAATGACCTGCGCCATCGGGAAATCGATGTTTTCCGCCTCCGAGGAGATAAAATCAAGCACCACCAGATCGTAGTCAGAGTCAGCTATTTGCTGCACCATCTCCGGCTCAAGGTTGACATCGATCATGTAGAACCAGCGCTGCACACCGGCCAGCACGGGCACTTCTGCCGCCGGTTCGGGCGCGGCAAGGGATAAGTCCCCCGCTGCAATGTCCGGGGCGGCAATGCGCCACACGGCAGACGGCGTTTCTTCGTCCTGGCCGGGGTGGGACTCAAAGGCAATCCAGTGACCGTCCGGCGACCAGGAAGGGGCGCCATCTTCCTGAGTTTTGCTGCGGGTGACGCGCACCGGTTCGCCGCCGGTAGCCGGAATGATGAAGATATTTGGAACCGGCAGGCCACCGTGGTCAGACGAGTACACAATCCAGCGGCCATCGGGCGACCAACTGGCGTCGGTGTCGCCGGCGGAGGAGGTTGTCACCGGCCGGATATCGCTGCCGTCGGGGGCCATTGTAAAAATGTTCCAATCCTCGCTGCCGGGTTGGCGGCGCTGAAACAGGATACGGTCGCCGGCGGGGGACCAGTTGGGCTGGCGGTCATCGCTGCCGCCACCGGGGCTATCGGTCAGTTCGGTCAGGTCGCTGCCGCCGGCCCGCACTTTCCAGATGCTGCCCTGCCGGGAATCATCCGGGACTTCGTCGTCGCGTTCAAATACAATCCATTCGCCATCGGCAGAAAAACTCGGTTCGATAAAGTAACCGCCGGTGTGGCGGGTAACGCGATGCAGGTTGCTGCCATCGGCGGCCATTGTCCATATTTCGTCCGAATCTTCACGGTCGGAAGCAAAGGTAATTTGGCCGGTGGCCGCGTTCCAGCTTGAGCCGGGCAGATTTACGTTGTCAGAATCAGGGGCGGTGGCCAGGAGCGTGGGAGCGGTGGCGGCATCCGGATTCAACAGAAATAAATCTGCCGGGCCGTCGTTGTAGCCGTTTTTAAAGCGGGTAAATATCATCGGCGCGCCGGCGGGCGAAAAGGCCGGGTTCTGGTCGCTGGCGGGGGCCGGCGGGCGGGTCAATTGGGCCGCGCCGTCCGGGCGGGTTGGGCCGGCGGGCGATGGTTGGGCATCGGCATAAAAATTTGAGGGGCGGATGGTGTTGCGCGACCAGTATTTTTGCACCACGTTCCACAAATCGTTGGGCACGGGGGTTGTATTGCCCGGCTCCGGCCCAAAACGGTATTCCATATCGTTAACATCTTCTACAAATGGCCGCCAGCCGGACGCCCATTCCCAATAGGCCATATTCATCCCCATTTGCTCAAACAGCGCCATTTCATCATCCATAAACTGTGCCGCGCCCGGCGCCCAGCGGTTCACTCCAAATTCATCCACCGCCACCGGTACGCCATTTTTGGCGGAAAAATCTGCCACGGGCTGCAAAAAGTTTTCCAGCCAGGCCCGGTCAAAGCGGTCTAACGCGCCATCGCCGTTGGTATCAAATTGGCCGGGGTAGCTATTGCGGATTCCCTCCTGATGGGTGTAGTCGTCCTGCGGCTCATATTGATGCACAATATACACAATGCGCTCGGCGGCCACCGGTTGCACATACGGCAGCCACGGTACCGCACTCCAGCCGTTTCCGCCGATCAGAATCGGCGTGTTGGGGTCAACATTGCGGATGGCCGCCACCAGGCGGGGATAAAGCTGGTTCCAGTCGTAGGATGTCCCGCCATAGTTCGCATAAAATTCATCAGGTTCGTAAATGTCCAGCAGCAATCCGGCGGAGTTCGGCTCAACCATCAACTTGTAGCCGGCCACATTCGGGTTGTCGCGGTAGCGCGCGGCAGTGGCGCGCCACATTTCTACCCAGGCATCCTGCGCCGCCGCATCTTCCCACATCGTATCGTTGTAATACCCTTCAAAGCCGGGTTCGCCGTCGCAGCAAATGCCAAACTCGCTGCGTCCGGGGCCGGTGCGCACGCTGATGGTCGCAAACAAATTGGCGTTGGCGGCCATTTCCAGCAGATGGTCCAGATTTTTCTGAACGGCAGGGTCAAGCTCAAATGGCGGTTTTTCGGTAAAGAGGCCGGGAACGGAAAGGGAAACATAATTGGCGCCCGCCGCCGCCAGCGCATCAAAATCGGCCTGGGTAAAGGGCGGCCCCACCGCGCCGGAGCCTTTAAATTCCAGCCCGTCCAGTTTCGGGATGACGATGGCCTGCCAGATGTTGGCCCCGCGCAGATGCGGGCCGTTGACCCACAAATTCCATTTGTCGGCGGCGGGAGTGGATTCTTTAGTTTCGTTCGGGGCAGCAATTTCAGCTTCGTTGTTTTCAGGGGCAGATGGTTGGGATGGCGTGAGCGCTGTTACATTGCCGGGGAAATCCACGTTTTGCGCCCAACGTTCCCTCAGAATGCCCAGCAGCGGGTTATCGGGGATGATGGCGTGATTTTTGGGGTCCGGGCCGTATTCCATATTAAAGCCGTCGAAGTCAGTTTCGTCGCCGCGCCAAACGTAAATGGCGTTGTTCCAACCGTACTGTTCAAACAGGCCGGTCTGGTCAGACAAAAAATTGGCTGCGTCCGGCACCCAGCGCACCGCGCCAAACTCGCCCACGTAGATGGGTGCATCGTGCTGCCCGGCAAATTCACGCGCGGGGCGGTAATTTTCGTCCAGCCAGGCCCGGTCAAAGGTAATGCTCTCGCCGTAGTCATCAACAACATCAGGGTAGCTGATGGCGGCTTCTCCTTCTTCCTGAATTATATAAATGTCCGGGTCGTAGGCGTGCAGGCTGTAGACGGTGCGCGGGTCACCGGTTGGCTGCAAAACAGAGAACCATTCGGCAGAGGCCCAACTGATACTGCTGACAATGATGGGCGTATCGGGGTCAACCTGGCGGATGGCAGTCGAGATTTCGGCGGCAAAGGCGTTCCAGTCCATTAGGGTGCCGTCGAGTTGAGCCTGCACGTCCGGCGGCTCCAACTCCAAGTCGGGGTCAATCAGGGTGTTGGGGTGCGGCTCAACCATCAGATCGTAGCCGGCCACGGCGGGGGAATTGCGGTAACGGCCGGCGGTGAAACGCCACATCTCAACCCAGGCATCGTGGGCGGTCTGGTCGGCCCAAACCTCAAAGCGCGGTTCACCATCGCCGGTAATGGCCCCTTCGTTACGGCCCGGCCCGGTACGAAAGTGAATGACCACGTAAACACCAACTTCTTCCGCCCAGCCGATCAGGTTATCCAGATAAGCCAGCGCGGTGGGGTTGACCTGGTAGGGCGCATCTTCGGTGTAGAGACCCGGATAAGAGGCGTTGATCAGGTTGGCCCCCAAATTACGCAGGTCTTGAATGTCCTGGCGGCTGATGGGTTGGACACAGCCGTCTTCGGTAAAGAGCAGGCAGGGATGCAGATCGACACCACGCAGGTGGGGGCCGTTGACCCACAAGCCCCACTTATCAATAACACCGGGGCTTGCTTCTCTGCCACCGGAAGCCGGCGCTTCAGTTTTAAGTGGGGGCGGAGTTGGCGGGCTGACTTCCTCTTTGGCCTGGCTTAAAACAGGTTGGGTTGGGGCAGACGGTTGTTCTTCTTTGCGGTCTGTTGACAACGGGGCGCAAGCTAAAACCAGAAACATCAAAAACGGAACGATTGTAAATTTTTTGATCATTTTTCCATTTTCCTGACTGCTTATTTCTTAGAATAACAGGTAAGCAGGTTGAATGCAAGCCGTTATCGGAACGCCTCCATTTTATAATTAATATTGTTGTCGCTTACATGCATCAAGAGAAAAAACCGGTTCTCAACCTGGCTGATTTGGCTGGTGATTACCCATAAGTCTAATATTGCGCCAGACCGCAGAGGTTTTAATGTTTTTCCTGGCGTTCTTAGCGGCTTGCGTAAGAATTTCATAATCCTGTCTGTTCAACATGTTCTTGACCCCTACATTTTGTCCAAAAAAATGATGAATAGTGAATGGTAAATGGTGAAGTGTCTGCTGCACCGGTATAAACTGTTTTGGCTCTACAGGATTTCACAAGATCAAAGTAAAGAATTTGCCACGGATTGCACGAATTAACACGAAAAAATAAAAAATTAATGTAATTCGTGGCAGATAATGCGCTTTTTATAGAGCGATCCTGCAAAAAGCGTAGCCGTGAATAATCCGGTCACGCATTCCGGCCATATTACGCCAGGGAACTGCCGGGTAGGCCGCACGCACTTCTTGCGGGACTCGTTTGGTTGCTTCTCCTACAATCTCAAGGGCGCGAGCTACAGCAAAATTGATGATAAAATCTTCACTAAACCGGTCGAAGTCAACCCCGGTTAGCGCAATCTCGGCTTTGTCCATCGCATCAATAATGTCTTCTACATAGTCCAGAAACTCATGACTCATATCGCTTCTACTTCCTGTAAAATACGCCGGCCTATCCGTTTTTTGAGATTGTCTTTCAGGGCCACATCAACCTTAAGCCCCAACAAATCGCTAAGATAGTGTTGCAAATCAACCAGCCCCAACAAACTGATGCGGGGCGGGTCGGTCAGGCTGATTAAAATATCCAGATCGCTATCTGCGTTCTGCTCGCCCCGCACGTAAGAGCCAAAGACGCCAATTTCGGTTACGCCGTATTCCCGGTATAGATAGGGCTTTTGGGCTTGCAGAATTTGTCTGATTTTTGCCAGGTCTGTCATGGTTCACCTCTAAAGCAAATTATACCACATTCATCGTTCATCCTTCATCCTTTGATTACCCCTTTACAATAGCGATTTCCTCCGCCGTGAGGCCGTATAGTTGGTAAACGAGCCGGTCTATTTCCGCTTCCAGAACGGAAACATCGGCGGCGGGGAAGGCTTTTTGTCTTTAGGAACGCCCTTTTTGAGTAATTTTTCTCCTGGCTTTTGTGATTCGACCCTCTATGTATTGAGCAACAGTTTGATGCAAATCAGGTAATATACTTGTGGGTAATCCAAGTGTTTGCAAGACCAAAGAATCCAATGCCATTTTATCTTCTTTCTGCGCCTCGTTTGCATATAACAGAATATCTCGTTGAGATAAACCATCGTAAATCTTTTGCGCTTCTTGTTCAGGCAAATCAG
>CAYWSS010000265.1:0-7712 GCA_964460505.1 uncultured Caldilineaceae bacterium
ATAACCCGGTGACACCCAACAAAAAAGACGGGCCGAATAGCGGCCCGTCTTTGCTTTTGTCAACTTCTTGTGGTTACGCGCTGTCCCACGGGCTGCCGTGGGTTTTTACCACAACCTCATCAATCTGTAAACGTTCCGGTTGAGAGAGAATCCAGAGGGTTGCTTCGGCAACTTCTCCCGGCTGGATCATTCTGTCCAATACTTCCTGCGGCTGAGAATCATTGGTAGCACCCCACCAGGGGGTGGCTACCGCACCGGGACATACCAGATGAGATCGAATGCCCTGTCCCGCAAGTTCCACGCGTAATGCTTCGGTAAAGCCGTGTACGCCCCACTTGGCCGCGCAGTAAGCGGTTCTATTTTCGTATCCCGCTTTGCCCGCCACAGAAGATATGTTTACAACGGTACCGCCGCCGTTGGCCAACATAGCCGGTATCGCGGCGCGTGTCATCAGGTAAACTCCTTTGAGACAAACATCTACCGTTACGTCCCAGAGATCTTCGGTGGTATCCTGCAAGCTGGCCGGGGGGGCGTAACCGGCATTGTTTATCAAAATATCTACCCGGCCAAAGGCATCAACCGTGGCCTTGACCAACGCCTGGCAATCGGCCTCGCGGGTAACATCGGTGGGCAGGGCCATGGCCGAGGCTCCCGTAGCGGCCAGGTCAGCGGCTACGCGCTCCAGCTTGCTCATGGTGCGGGCGGCCAGCACAACCCTGGCATCTTCGGCAGCTAACTGACGGGCAATTTCCGCCCCAATGCCAGAACTGGCTCCGGTTATTATTACAACTTTATCACGTAATTCCATAGGATTGAATCGTTACAAAATCACTCTCGCAAGCGCGGATCAAAGGCATCGCGCAAGCCATCGCCCAGAAAGTTGAAGGCCAGCACCGTAACGGTCAACATCACCGCCGGCGATATCAATCCGTGCGGCGAGGAACGCAACCCTTGAAAGGCTTCATTGATCATAATACCCCAACTGGGTGTAGGGGCGTTAACCCCCAGGCCAATAAAACTCAAAAATGCCTCGGTCAGGATATATCCGGGAATTTGCAGGGTTTCCTGCACAATACAGGGGCCCAGAATATTCGGCAAAATTTGCCGGAAAATAATCCGGGGGGTTCTGACGCCGGTGGCTCTGGCCGCTTCCACAAATTCCTTTTGTTTAATGGAAAGCGTTTGCCCTCTGGCAATACGGGCCATGGCCAGCCAGCTTAGGGCACCCAGCACCACAAATATAAAGAACATACCGCCCATCGCCTGGTCAATGGCCAAAAACCAACTGATCAGACCAGTATCGGCACCCTGGCGTTGCAGTGACTTGAAATAAACCTGCAACAGGATAATAATGATGAGCAGCGGCAAACCGTACAGGAAATCAACCACGCGCATCATAAGATTATCAATACGCCCCCCCATATACCCGGATACCAACCCAAAAGTAATGCCCATCACCAGGCTAACCGTACCGGCTACCAGGGCTACGGCCATTGAGACGCGGGTCCCATAAAGGGTACGGCTGTAAATATCCCGACCCAGATTATCGGCGCCAAGCCAGTACACAAAACCTTCCAGCCTAGGATTCTTTGACTCTGTCATAGGACGGGCATTGTTGTCTTGCAAGGTTTGTTTGGCGTAGGCCGGCTGGCTGGTACGATCCAGTTCGTGTTGAAAACCTTGCAACCGGTAGGCATTTAGATAATCAGCAAAGATGGCTGACAGAAGCAACAGCACAATGAAGATGGCGCTGCCAACCGCCACCTTGTTTTTCATAAGTTGTTGAAGGGCATCCCCCAGCGGAGTTCGTATTTTTCGTTGGGGCAATGCTACAGATTTTGAAGATTGTTCAGCAACGGCCACAGTCTATTTTCCCTTTCTCCTTAAAATTAAGGTTTCAGGTTTCAGGTTTCAGGTTTCAGGGTGCTTACTTGCTACCTGCTACTTGCCACCTGCTACTTGTAGCTAATGCGTGGATCTAGCCAGGCGTACATGATATCAACCAACAGATTGGCAATTACCAATAAGACTGCAAAAATCAGGCTGACGCCGGTAATAATGGGATAATCTCTGTTACCAATACTGGTTACAAAGTGCTTGCCCATACCCGGAATGCCAAAGATTTGCTCTACCACAAAGGTTCCGGTCACGACAATGGCCAGCAATGGACCAATAACAGTAACCACCGGAATCAGGCTGTTGCGCAGGGCGTGAACAACCACAACAGCCCGCTCTTTCAAGCCTTTGGCCCGGGCGGTACGAATGTAATCTTCGCGGATAACTTGCAGCAGGCTGGCCCGGGTCAGGCGGGCAATGGTGGCGGAAAATGCCGTGCCCAGCGTAAGCGCCGGCAAAATAGCATGCGACCAGAATTCCCAGGTAAAGAAATTGGTGGGGATTACCCCCAAAATAAAGGGGGCTTTGGCTCCCCAGGTGGCCACCTGAAACCACCCCAGGGTTAGTGGAAAAATCCAGATCAGCAGCGGCCCCAGCACAATGTTGGGGATAGACAGGCCCAACACCGCCACAAAGCTGCTGCTATAATCAACCCAGCTATTTTGGCGCAGGGCAGCCATAATTCCGGCCGGCACACCAATAATTATGGCCAGCGTTAGCGAGATGATCCCTAACTGGAATGAAACGGGAAAAGATTCCTTTACCAACTGGTTCACGGTGCGGCCCCGCAGTTTCAGGGCCATGCCCAGGTCTCCCCGGATCAATCCGTCTGAAACGCCCAGCCCGTATTCCTGCACCACGGCAACACAGCTTTCCAAAAAGGGTAACCCGCTGCATATCCCCCCGGTAATGTCATCACCCAAAACGTAGGATGAAAATTGCCAGCCCAACGGCCAGTTCAGGTGATGGCGACGCTCCAGGTTTTCCACCACGGCTTTTGGCAGGCTTTTGTCGCCTACAAAATCAAAGGGGCCGCCCGGAATGGCTCGCATTAAAGAAAAAATAACAAAGGTCAGCAACAGTAACACCGGAATAGACCATAAAATTCGGCGAATGATATATGCGGTCAAACTACACCTCCTTGAGTAGTATGGAGTTTATGGCATTTGGTCTGATATTCCCTCCCGGAAACCGGCTTTGGGGTGACACCCCTGGCGTATCAGCCACTTTCAGTGTCAAAGCAGACTTTCGGGAAGGTTTTGTTTGCAGGATATTTTTTAGAGCTACAATTTTAGCACAGAAACAATTTTTTGGATAGTAGAGTGTGTGACTTAACGGCATAAGAAAGCGACGCCGCCTTTACATCAAGACTGCGCCGCTTGAGTTACATCACAACCCTTTTACCAAAGTCAGATTGGTTCAATCTTAAAGATTAAACCAATCTTGCTTTACTTAATTACCCTGAGCAGCCATTTTGGCGTCCCAGTCAATCGTCCATTCGGCAATGGGGTCGCCACTGACGGGGCTGATGACCGGGCTGACCCACGGTTTGTACAGGCGCACGTAGGTGTAGTAGTAAATGGGGGCAATAGCAGTATCTTCATCAATGAAGATCTGCTCGGCTTGCGCGTACAGTTCCTGGCGCTTGGCCGGATCCGGCTCAATAGCAGCTTCTTCAACCAGAGCGTCGTAGTCGGCGTTTTCGTAGTTGGCGTAGTTCTGGCCGCTCTTGCTGTTGAACACTTCGTTCAGCCAGTTGTTGCTGTCCGGATAGTCGGCGCACCAGCCCAGGCGGTAAACGTTGGGTTTTTCTTCAACCGGGCTGTCGGGCAGCAAGGTTTTCAGGTAAACGGCCCATTCCTGGTTTTCGATGGTGATGTTGGCTTTGGGGAAGGCTTCCTGCCACATGGCCTGTACGGCCTGGGCAATCTGCGCGTGCGCTTCGCTGGTGTTGTGCATCAGCAGCACATCCATGCCTTCACCTTCGGGATAACCGGCTTCGGCCAGCCATTCCTGAGCTTGAGCCACCTGATCGCCGTAGCTGGCTTCAATCAGGAAGGAGCCAATGTCTGTATCGGCAGCGACGTTGCCAAAGATTCCCGGAGGGGCAAAGGAGTGGGCCGGCAACTGTTGGCCTTTGGTGACGTTGTCAATCAGAGTCTGGCGGTCAATAGCCGCAGCAAAAGCTTTGCGAATCATTGGGTCGTCAAACGGAGGTTTGGTGTTAACAAAGCCGTAGTAATAGGTGCAGAGGCGCGGGGCAATCAACAGCTCTTCGCTCATAGTGGCGTCGGCTTTAATGCGGTCCATATCAGGCAGAGGCGGGCCCCAGCCGGGATCGGCCATCATATCAATTTCGTTGTTTTCGTACAGGGCCTGAGCCGTGGAGGCTTCCTGAATAATTGGGCCGCCAAACAGTTCAATCTGGACGCTGTCGGCATCAACCCAAAGCGGGTTCTTTTCAATTTGAATGGAAGCGCCGTGGGTCCACTCGCGCAGCGTGTAAGCGCCGTTGGTGACAATCAGGCCGGCTTCGGTCCAGTTGTCGCCCCATTGCTCAATGGCGGCTTGCGGCTGCGGGAAGGTGACCCACATGGCGGCAATAGAGGGGAAGTAGGCCGCCGGGACGGCCAGCGTAAATTCAACGGTGGTATCGTCAATGGCTTTTACGCCGACGGCTTCGCTGATTTCTGCAAAATCTTCGGCGCCGGGATCGGCAGTGTTGTAGGCTTCGGCGCCATCAATAACGTACAGCACGTAAGCGTAGTCAGAAGCGGCATTCGGGTCAAGCGTGCGCTTCACGCCATATTCTACGTCCTGAGCGGTGACAGGGCCAAGGTCTTCAAAGTCGCCGGTGGTGGGATCGCGGTGTACCCAGTGAATGTCATCGCGCAGGTTGAAGGTCCAGGTCAGACCATCTTCGGAGGCTGTCCAGTCGGTGGCCAGGGCGGGCACAACATTGGCGTCCGAGTCAAAGGAGGCCAAACCGGTAAACATCTGGCGAATGAAGAAAATTGAGGTGGTGTCCGTACCCAGAGCCGGGTCAAGGCTGGGGGGTTCGGTACCAATGACGGTATCAAGTGTAATACGGCCGGCATCGGGGTCTGCGGGGGCTACTTCTACTTCTACAATCTTCTCTACTTCTTTTTCTACTTCTTTTACAACTTCTACTTCTTTTACAACTTCTACGGTTTCCACTACGGTAACGGTTTCACCCTGTACTTCTTTTTCTACCACTACGGTTTCAATAACGGTAATGGTTTCGGGCTGGGGGGCTGCGCCGCCACAAGCGGCAATCAAGCCCATTGCTAACGCTACTACCAAAAATAACGCAACTTTTTTAGAAAACATTTATAGTTCTCCTCCTAAAGCTATGATTTAAGTTTATAGAACCTGTTTATCTTCCCGGATAAGATGAACAACTGGTCATCCTATCCCCATCGATAGTTTTACTGCTGCTCACCACCTCCTCTCAAAAATCCCGGATTATGGAAATTAGGTTGTTTGATGCTCCGCTCCTTTTTGTTTTACGCATTAAACCTATTACGCGCTATGGGCACAACCATATATGGCAAAGGTGTTACAGATTTTTTGGCGGGGCAAATTATTAGTTGTAAAGATGACAGGCTGCCCAGTGGCCGGGCTTAATTTCCTTTAATTCGGGGTCAACTTCGTTGCAATCTATACCTGTTTCCTTGAGCGCTCGCTCCTTATCGGGGCAACGGGTGCAGAAGTTACACCCCTTGGGCGGATTGGCCGGGCTGGGCACGTCGCCCTGCAAAATTATCCGCTTTTTGGCTCGCTCAATTTCGGCCAGGGGATCGGGAATTGGTACCGCAGAAAGGAGGGCCCGGGTGTAAGGATGCAGAGGCCCTTTGTAAAGACTATCTCTGCCGGTTAGCTCCACAATTCTACCCAGGTACATAACCGCAATTCTGTCGCTGATGTGGCGCACAACGGCCAGATCGTGGGCAATAAACAGGTAGGTCAACCCAAATTCAGACTGAAGCTCTTCCAGCAGGTTAATAACCTGGGCCTGAATGGATACGTCGAGGGCAGAGATAGGCTCATCGCACACAATAAAATCCGGCTGCACGGCCAACGCCCGGGCCACACCAATGCGCTGCCGCTGGCCACCGGAAAATTCGTGGGGATATCGATTAATAAAATAGGGGTTTAACCCGACAATTTCCAGCAATTCTTTTACCCGTTCCCGGCGGGCCTTGCCGCTTAAAATATTGTGAACTTCCAGCGGTTCACCCACAATGCTGCCGACAGTCATTCTGGGGTTGAGCGAAGCGTAGGGGTCCTGAAAGATCATCTGCATGTTGCGCCGTCGTTTGCGCAGGCTTTCGCCTTTAAGTGAGGTCAAGTCTTCGCTTTCAAATTCAACGGTTCCGGCGGTGGGCCGGTAAAGCTGCAAAATAGCTCGACCGGTGGTGCTCTTGCCACAACCGCTCTCGCCTACCAGGCCCAGAGTTTCGCCCCGTTTCACATCAAACGACAGGCCATCTACTGCTTTGATATCACCCACGTGACGTTGAAAGATAATCCCTTTGGTGATGGGGAAATACATTTTCAGGTCTTCTACTTTTAGCAGTACATCGCTGTTTCCATTGCCCTTTTCGGTCATAATCTTCTCTCTCTTCCCCAATTAACTCTGGAAATATTCTTCGTAGGGATGTTCGGTGGTATGCTGTGCCGTGGTGACATCAACAATACAGGCCACCCTGTGCCCGGCGCCAACCGAAACCAGTTCGGGGGGTACTTCCTGGCACTGATCAATTCTATAGGGGCAGCGGGCGTAAAATGTGCATCCCGGCGGATAATCAATCAAGTCCGGAGGCAAACCCTCAATCGATTCCAGTTGATCGGGCCGATCTTCATCCAGCCGGGGAATTGAGGCCAGCAGGCCCAACGTATACGGGTGGCGGGGATTTTTGTACAAATCTACCACCGGGCCTTCTTCCACAATGCGCCCGGCATACATCACAATTACTCTATCAGCCAGGCCGGCCACCACGCCCAAATCGTGGGTAATCCAGATAATAGCCATACCAATTTCATCGCGCAGGCGGTTCACCAAATCGGTAATCTGGGCCTGAATGGTTACGTCGAGGGCGGTCGTCGGCTCGTCGGCAATGAGCAGTTGCGGGTTGCAGGACAGACCCATGGCAATCATTACGCGCTGGCGCATCCCCCCGGAAAATTGGTGGGGGTAGTTTCCAATCCGGTCGGCAGCCGAGGGAATACCCACCATTTCCAGCAGTTCGATGGTGCGGGTTTTGGCCTGCTTCTTATCCATGCCCATGTGCAATTCCAACGCTTCGCTAATTTGCTTGCCAATGGGGATGACGGGGTTGAGCGAAGTCATTGGATCCTGAAAAATCATGGCAATTTTGTTGCCACGGACACTCCTGATCTCGTCATCGCTGACTTTAAGCAAATCGGTGCCTTCAAAAAGCACCTCCCCGCCAACAATCTTGCCGGGCGGGGTTGGGATAAGCCGCATCAGCGACATGACCCCAACGCTTTTGCCGGAGCCACTCTCCCCCACAATTCCCAGAGTTTCACCTTCGCTCAGTTCGTAACTGATGCCATTTACGGCTTTTACAACCCCATCCTGGGTAAAAAACTGGGTTTGCAAATCTTTAACTTCCAGTAACGGTGCCATTCATTCTCCCCTTAACTCTAAAGGAGTTGAGTGAGTGCTTGAGTTGAATGAGGTTAGCCATTCACTAAACTCACTTAACTCACACACTCATTAAACTCACCTGACTCACTCAACTCACCTAACTTTTTATTTTTTACTCTTC
>CAYWSS010000266.1:0-7699 GCA_964460505.1 uncultured Caldilineaceae bacterium
GGCCCCAGCGCTGTTTATCTGCCGTTGGTTATCAAATAAAAAGGGTACCCGTTCACCCCTATCCCCCCGCTTCGCGCCCCCCCGTCAATGTAACTTGGGCAGAGTATTAGAGATTCAGATGCGCGGCCAGGTGAGCAACATTTGGATTTGTATCCTCGCTCAATTTGCCGGCATGCGTCTTGTACCGGTCGGGGGCCAGCAGATATAAGGCCCAGGCCGCGGTCTCCCGAACAGGGTGTTCGTTGATGGCCAGCGCTCCCTCGATGACCTGCGCCAGCCCGGGCAGGGGGAGTTTGGCCGCGGCGTAAATGGCGCAGGCCCGGGTCCAGCCGTGCGTCCAAAGCCCGGCCGGGTCGGCGATGATCTCCTCCAGGCGCTGCGTTCGATCTAAATGGGGCAGCGAGAACAGCTTGTTAAGCTGGCGTGTCCTTTGGGTGAGGGGCCGGCTTTCATCCACCAATGGAAAAACCAGCGCCTTTTGCTCTGCCGGCAGCGTAACATCCAGCGTTTCCAGCGCTAACGCCCTGACGTTTTTGGCGCCACGCCGCAACTGTTCCCCGGCCCGCAGAATAGCCCGCGCATTGTAGAGGAACGACAGCAGTAAAAACACCCGCTTGCGGGCCTGGTCGAACTCGTAATCGAGCGCCCGGTGCAGGGAAGCCAACGCCTCGCCCTGGCCCATCTCTTGCCGGGTCAACAGCACCCGCAGCCCGTGCTCAACCTCGCCGTGCAGGGTGTGTTCAATTTCGGCCCAATCCTCAGCCTTAGCTCGAAAGCCGCACAGATCGAGCGCGGCTAAAACCTGGAATTGCACATCATCGTCAGGGTGGTTGAGGTGTTGCTTTAGCAGGGCAATGACCTGCTCCCCTTTAATATATCCGCACGCCCTGACCAAACGAATGACGTCTTCCTCATCATAATCGGTTTCACCGGCCAGCGCCCGGGCCGCAATGGGCAGGATGGCCTGGCCCCCGCCCACCAGAGCGGCCATTGCCGGTGAGCGCAGCCGCCGGTGGGCCAGGTTGTCAATAACCGCCGGCAGCAGACGCGGATGGTTGATCCGGCCGGCCGCCACCAGGGCTGCTTTACGGACCTCAATGGTTTCGTCGGCCAGGAGCGGGGGCAGGGGTTCATAAAAATTTCGAGCCTGGACTTCGCCAATAACGTGCGCCACAAAGAGTCTGTCCGCCGGATTGGCGGCCTGTTTCAGAGCGGTCAGCCGTTCTCCGGCGGCCAAAACCCCGGAAATGCCCCCGTAGCGTAGCAGCCCAACCATCGCCCCCAACCGGATTTCCGGTTCCAAATCATCCAGATAGGCCGTGACTTCTTCCACGGCGTCAGACTCTTTTAGGGCGCACAGCGCCCGCACAGCCGCTCCCTTGACTTCCGGCGCAGCTTCTACGTGCAGCCGGGCCTCGACGGCAGGCAGGCTGGTCAAGATGCCCTGTTGTTCCAGGCGGGTCAGGGCCTCAGCACGGATGCGGGCCTCCGGGTGATCCAAAAGCCTGACCAGGTGGGCTTCAAGCGAGCCGTGCTCTGCCTCGCTCAGCATATCCAGCCCCAGCCGGACCTCACTCAGTTTGTGGCTTTGCACCAGGCTCTCCACGGCCGTCAGGCTTGATTCGTCATCCAGAGACAACGCCACCTCGCCCAACACCCGCCGGCTGAGGGTTTTTAGCAAAGCGCGGGCGTAATCCCGATAAACCAGAGAACCGGCGGCCGTCCAAACAATTACTATAATTGTTGTGAAAAGGATGAGGTGAGTAAAGTTCAAGCCGCTGATGGCATTGAACAGTAACAACAGGACACCGGTAACCCCAAAGGCCACCGGCACGCCAATGCCTTCTACCCCTGTCTCAACAACAGGCCGGTCGATGGCCGGCAGGGATTGGTAGACGGCCTTGAGCGCGGTGCTGGTCATCGACTCGCTCAAAATAACATCCAGGGCAACGACCACCACAGCCAGCCAGAACAGCAACGGCCCCTGGCCTGTAACCGCACTGGCCACAACCATCATCGCCATCACAACCCCCACGCCTACAGGATTGGCCGTTAAGCCAAATTGCAGCCCAAAGCGGCTCATCAACCGCCCGGCGGCAAGCATCATAAACAGAACATTGATGATGTTGCGCCCGGCGGCGAAGTTTCCAAAAAAACGGGCCAGGTCATCAGGCCGGCTGTAGCGGGCATCGGCCAGCGTCATCAACAGGAAGAATGTTAGCTGGGAGCCAATAGCCGACAGAAATTGATAGGAAAAAATTGAAGCCACGTACCGTTTGCGCATCAATTGGGCAAGCGGCTTAGACTGAGCGGCGTGCCGGCTTGACTGCCGACGCGACTGGGTTAATTGCGGGCGAAACTGTTTTATGGTTAGCCACGATAGAACCAGTGCCAGGAGCATCGAAACGCCGGCCAGAAGCAGTAGATTTTCTACCAGGTCCAGCACGGGCAGTAATACCGAAACCGATAGACTGCTGACAATAAAGGCCACGGTGGCGGCAGCCATAATCAAGGGGAAGAACCGTTTTAGTTGCCGCACGTCCAACAGCCGGCCAACCTGGGCGCCTATTGTTACAAAGAACAACTGCACCGCGAAAAAGAAAAAAACCATCAGGGCAAAGGAAACCCAGACCGTATTAGGCAACTGTAAAATGAACCAGGCCAGAAAATAAAAAGCTGAAATTGAAATATATGTTGCCAAAATGAGCCAGGGCAAGCTCCAGCGCCGCTGGAGTTCGGCATAGCCGTAAAAGGTCAGCGAGACGATCCCGCCCACCGCAAGGTAGACGTAAGGCAAGGTTTCCGGCCCATAATCAATCAGGAACAAGGTATTGGCCGTAACGTATAAAAAAATCAGGGCGGCCCCAACAAATACGCCCTGCCCACCAATGAAGAGCAACACGAGCCGGACTGAGTCTGATGCTTTTGACAGGGTTTGATTCATGTTCTTCTTCCTCAAATAGGGTACGTCCGGAATTTCCCGGCGCCGGCCCGCTTGCCGGGCCGGGGTAGAAATTTGGCGGGAACTACCCCCCGGTCCTCCTAAAACCTCGGACACACTTCCTCAGATGGTTGGCCTCAATGCCGTGAGCTTGCGTCTTAGCCGCTCGATGATCCAGTTCGGGGGTACGCCGCTGTAGCTGATGTAGAGTAGCTGCCGGGCGCGGGTCATCCCTACATAAAGCAGTTTGCGTTCCTGGTCCAGCAATTCCTGAAAAACGGGGCTGTTCGTCTCTACCGGTTGGCTAACCTGAAATTGCTCCAGCCCACAGATAAAAACCACCTCAAATTCCAGCCCTTTGGCACTGTGCAAGGTGCAAAGCCTGATAGCCTCACTGTTGGCGGCGTTGAAGTTGCCCTTGACAATGGTGGTGGCCAGACCATTTCGACGCAGGTCCCGGGCTAGCTGTTCGTTGCTGTTTCGATGCCGCTGCAAGATGACAATATTATTGGGCCGGTATCCCCGCTGCAACAGCGACTTGATTTCGCCGGCAATCCCGGCGTATTCCTTCTCCGGCGTTTCAAACGAGAGCAGCACCGGCAGCGGCCCGTGACGATGTTCGTTATGTTCGTGTTCCGGTTCTACCAGGCTGTCACCGGCAGCTTCCAAATCGGTCAGCAAACTTTGGCTGTCTCGGATAGTCTCCAGCGCTACATCAATTATTTCGCGGGTGCTGCGGTAGGAACGGTTCATCACGTAACTGTTTTTGGCGTTGATGCCCATGCCCAGCTCTTTCCAGGTGAAATCGCGGGAATAAATTTTTTGTGCTCCGTCGCCCACAATAAAAACCATCCCTGTTTCCGGTTTGATCATCCGAAAGGCGACCCGGAACCAGGAGGGCGCAAAATCCTGCGCTTCGTCGATGAGCACCGCGTGATACTGGCCCCGCTCAATCAACCCGTCATCCATGGCTCGCAGCACCATCAATGGCACCTCGGCCCAGTCGCTTAGATTTTGGCGATCCAGTCGCTCCTGATAAAGTTTGAACAAATCGTAAATTTGTTGGCGCCGGGCTGCATCGGCGCTGCCCAAACCGTGGCCGCGTCCGGTGCGTTTCACTTTCTGTGAGTCGGGGTAATCACCCCAGCGGTGGTAATCAACCCGCTCCTTGATCCAGTTGAACTCGTCAACCAGAAATTGAGGCTCAAAACCGGAGATACCCGTTTCCTGCAACAGATTGTTGATTAACCCCACTTGACTGTTGTGGTCGGTGGGCTGGCGAAACAGGTCGTGTTCGGCCAACAGATCGTAACACCATTTGTGGAAATGGATGATTTGCACCCGGGCCGGGTCGCCGCCAATCTGTTCAAATATCTGGCGCAGATATTCCCGCAGCGATTTGTTGTAGGTCAGCACCAGCACCCGCCAGTTGGGATTTTGCTCGCTGATAAATTTGGCCCGGTTGAGCAGAATCAGGGTTTTTCCGCTGCCAACCACTCCCCGCACCAGCTTGGCCCGGGTATTGCGGGCCAGCAACTGACCTTCTGGCGGAAGATAGGTGTCCAGGCGGGTGAGGCCGGCCTGGTCGGCGTTAAGCGTAATCAGTTCAGCCTGCCTGTAGGGGATGCGAATTTCGGGGTAGAGCATCCATTTGAGGGTGTCCAGTTGAGACCGGTTCAAATTTGGGCAAAATACCGGCGTCCGGCGCAATCTTTTCGGCAGCAATGTTTGGAGGTCATCTTTCAGCAGCACTCTGGCTTCGTTGATAACATCGCTCAGGTTAGACCCCTGCCACTCAGCCCGGCTGATGAAGGGAAAGGCGATAAGATAGGAAACCGGGAAGGCCGGTTTGCCCCGGTGCGGTCCGTCACTCTGCAACAGCAGCCGGTACTTGGCGGTAGCGGTTCGCCGGTAGCGGTAGATTTCATCGAAGACAGTCTTGAACTGCTGTTGGGCCTGTTTTTCAGGATTGGTGCGAGTGTCAAGGCCGCTGCCGGTGATCAGTTCCACGGTATCACGGGTAGCGCTGAGGATGCGATCCAGGCTCCAATCTTTGACTTCGATGACGATCACGCCCAGGTCCCGACCCAGCAGCAGAAAATCGGGCCGGGCGCTGTGACGCCGGCCAAAGAGCGTAGGTTCAAACCAGACAAAATAGTCATCCGGTAAATAACGGTCAAGGGCGTTGAAAACAACTCGCTCGCCGGGTTGGCAGCCATCCGGTGCATGGGGGTAGTTTAGTTGGGTCATAGGGTATTTATTCAGGTTTCTTTTTTATCAGGATGTAACAATTATTGGCAAATTGAGTATATTCTCAGCTTGGGATCATTACACCTGCGCTGCCCAAAGGACCTGCGCAAGTGTTTTGCTGAACCTGCCTAAGTGTGAGTTCATTATATCACAATTGCCTGATTAACTTTAATGTTAATTTTTCACCCAACATTGCCGAAAATCCGGGGTGAATCGCCGCCAACATCCAACCCCAAACCCTTAAGTTAACGCATATGCTCTTGAGCTGAACGCTTACTTCACGGGTTAAACGGATAACTTTTCGGGGGATTTGTTCTTAGAATGTGCGCCGGGTTGATGCTAATCCACCGCAGACACGGGCGCTTCTGTGGGCGTGGGTGATGGGGTTGCCGTTGCCGTAGGCGGCGCAATTTCGGTGAGGAGCGGCGGTGGTTGCGTGGGGGATGCTGCGGGAACAGGGGCCGGCGTTGGCGCCGGTTTGGGCAGCGGGGCGGGTGAAAACTCCGGCTCCGGTATTTCCGGGAGAGTGATGCGGATGGGCGAGGCTGCCGTTACCGGGGCCGGGAACGGGTAAGGCAGGCCGGGACAGACCCCGGCGCCGCTGCGGAACTGTTCGGGGATGAACAGTTCGATTTCGCGCTCGCTTAAATTGCGGGCGCTAATTTGGCAAGCGCGTGTTTGCCACGAGGTAAAGCCAACATCCCACAGCATAATGTCGTTGTCCCAACTGCCGGAGGCCAGCGTCAATCCATCCGGGCTAAAAACCACGCTGTTGACAAAACCGGTGTGCCCCACCAGCGGCCACCCCAACCGGCGGCGCGACTCAACATCCCACAACGTCACCGTGCGATCAAATCCGCCGGAAGCGAGCGTTTGCCCATCCGGGCTAAAGGCCACCCCGGCCACAAAATTGCTGTGCGATACCAGCGGGGCATCAACCGGAAACGGGTTGTTGCGGTCCGAAACATCCCACAAAATGAGGGGGCGGTCTTCGCTGCCGGAAGCCAGCAACTGCCCGTTGGGACTAAAAGCCAGACTGCGCACCGGCGTACTGTGGCCGGCGAGCGGATTGCCCAGCCGTTGCGGATTATTTCGATCTGAAACGTCCCACAGAATGATGGCGCTTTTGCCGCCCTCGGCCCCGCCGCCGGAGGCCAGCGTTTGTCCATCCGGGCTAAAAACCACACTGCTGACAAATCCGGTGTGATCGGTCAGCGGCGGCCCGATGCGGCGCGGGTTGAGCCGGTTGGTTACATCCCACAACAGGATAACGCCCGCATCGTCGGCAGAGGCCAGCGTGTTTCCATCCGGGCTGAAATCAATATTCAGCACGTTGCCGGCATGGCCGGTAAGCGGGTTTCCAATCGGCTGTGGGTGGTTTCGATCTAAAACATCCCACAAAATCAGGGTGCGGTCAAAACTGCCGGAGGCCAGCGTCAGCCCATCGGGGTTAAAAGCAACCGAGCTGACAAAACTGGCGTGCGCCCGCAGCGGTTCGCCCAGTTGTTGGCGGGTGGCGGCATCCCACAAAATAATTGAGCCGTCGTCGCTGCCGGAGGCCAGCGTTTGCCCGTTGGGGCTGTAATCCACGCTGAACACGCGGTTGGTGTGCCCTTGCAGCGGCTGCCCCAACCGCTGGCGGGTATTCAGCCGGGGGTTGGAGATGTCCCACAAAATGGCCGTGTGGTCAAGCCCGCTGGAGGCCAGGGTTTGGCCGTCCGGGCTAAAAGCCACGCTCCACACCTGCCCCGGATGCGCCCGGAACGGCTCGCCAAACAGCTCCGGGTTGTCCCGATCTGCCACATTCCACATCATCACCGCTCCATCAAAGCCGGCTGAGGCCAGCATTTCTCCGTTGGGGCTAAAGGCCAGACTCCACACCCAGTCGGTGTGATCCAGAATATCCCGCCCCCGCCGCTCACCCGAATCGACATCCCACAGGTACAATTCCCCTTGCAGGCAGCGTTCCTGATCCTGCGGGTCGGGTTGGCGGCAGCCGCCGGAAGCCAGCGTATCGCCGTGGGGATTAAAGGCCAGACTCAGCACCGGGTAAGAGTGGCCGGACAACACTTTTTGTTGCTGCGGATTCTCCCGGTCTGACACGTCCCACAGCACAATTCTGAAATCCCGCCCGCCGGAGGCCAGGGTTTGGCCGTCCGGGCTAAAGGCCAGCCGGTAGACCGCCACCCCAAAATGGCCCGTAAGCGGCGCGCCAAGCTGCCGGGGATTGTTCCGGCTGGAGATGTCCCACAAAATTATGGTACCGTCCAGACTGGCCGAGGCCAGCGTTTGCCCGTCGGGGCTAAAGGCGATACTCCAGATTTGGTCGGTGTGGCCGGTGAGCGGCGCCGCCCACGGCTGGGGCGGGGTTGTATTCACACACCCACAAAAAACGGTAACAACCCTTGGTGAACGGCTCAGGACGCACACCCAGCTTCGGCTTGATGATGGTACCTGCGATGTAGCCGCCGTCCACTTCCGGACGCCCGAGCACCTTCCACAGGTTGG
>CAYWSS010000267.1:0-7697 GCA_964460505.1 uncultured Caldilineaceae bacterium
TATCGCCCTGAATTATGAAAGTCGCGGCCGATCCCAGCGCGGCCATATAGGCGGTTGACTGCTGCATAATCGGGTCCGGGCAGGCCATCATGGTGCTGGGGCCGGGGGTAAGGGTCACGGAGTTGCCGTCAACCTGGTAGCCGGCCCCGTAGTTGTTGCACCCGTCCGTGCCGGTGACCATGCCATCCGCGCCAAATTTGGCCGTGACGGGAGCTTCTTCCAAAACCGGCTGCCCATTCAGCGAGTTCAGAATCCAGTCGGTGCCGGCCACCCCCCCGCCGGGGGCAGTATTGCCGGTGGAAGGTGCGGCTCCCGCGGCAACGCCCGCACCGGGGATGCACAGCAGCCAGCCCGGTTCAATTAAATCGGGGTTGTCCACATTGGCAAAGGTATCGTCGGTTTGGCCATTGGTCGCCGAGGCGATTTCCGGGTATGCCAGCGCATCGCCCAGATATTTTTCGGCAATCTTGCTGAGCCAGTCACCGGCCTGTACGGTGTAGGTTTCGCTGCATGCTTCCGGTTCCTGAGCCAATGCCAGGCCGGGCAAAAGCGTTATCAGCATTGCTAACAGGGTAATCATAAATAATGTTTGTTTCATTGTTGCCTCCATAGTTTGGGTGATTTCCATTTTTTACCTGTTTGTTCAAAATAAGAACGGCTGTTTACTGGTTCTCTGTCCATAACGCCCTATGCGGCATTGAATCTAAATCAGATTTTCCTGCGCCACTGCCCAAACTGGGCCAAGTTGCCGTGCCCGGTACACATCAAAGGCGGTTCGGCAGGGGCGACTTCCAGATGGTCGGTAATCCACCATGCTTTTATTCCCATATTGTGGGTGGGGGTGATGTCCTGCTCCAGGTCGTTGCCAACCATCCAGGTTGTTTCCGGGGTGGCACCCACGTAATCCAAAATCTCTTGATAGTAGTTTAGGTTGGGTTTGATAAAATGGCTGTTTTCCATGGTGGTTACCAGGGCATAGGAAAAATTATTAACGCCGGCCCATTCCATGCGCTGCCGGCCGGCCGTTTCTGGAAAAAGCGGGTTTGTGGCCACGACCACGGTGTGTCCGGCAGCCAACAACGCTTTTACAACCGGTTGAGCTGCCGGGCGAAATGTGGTGTGGGCTTGCAGCCGGGGGAAATCCTCGCAGGAGAAGGTGTCAAAAATTGGCTGCGCCACCTCCTGCGGAACACCGAGCCGTTGTAAAAAGTCGCTCATAAATGTATCGAAATTTGTTACGCCGGGGTCCTGGTTGGCCCCGGTTTTTTGAACCGATGCCACCATCATCTGCCGCAGGTCTTTGCCATAAAGCAGGCCGGGATAAATTGCTCCATTGAATTGCCCGGCAGGGTGTTATCAAGGTCCGGCAAAATGGTTTTTTGGGTCACAACATTAATCCTTGTCTTGCGGCTTAAGTTTTACATTGGCCGCCTGAGCCACCGCAGTTGCCCAGTTATCTGTCTCTTTTACCTGAAAGGCCAGCTTGTCGGCCTGCCCATCTTTCTTAAACCGGATGACAATAAACGGGCTTTTCCTGGCGGTTTTGCCCATAAAACCGGGCCGAATGGACACCCCTTTGATTTGCTTGAAATTGAGTGTCCACCAGGCGGTGGTGTGCGACAGGCACGTAACCCGAAAATCATTTTCGGTGAGCATTACCAGCCCCATGCCCCGCACCATATGTTTTATGCCCATCGATTCCAGGCCGCCAAATTGACTGGCTGTCGGCCCACGTGTAAACTCAATTCCTTCTGATTCCCACCGCTCCACGGTTTCTGCCCGGT
Organism: uncultured Caldilineaceae bacterium; assembly: GCA_964460505.1. GTDB lineage: Bacteria > Chloroflexota > Anaerolineae > 4572-78 > J111 > J095. The sequence continues at coordinate 1,785 of CAYWSS010000267.1, forward strand.
GGTTGTTCCATCGTCTGGAAACAGTGCCGCCAAAAACCTTTAAAAGAATTATCACAACCAGGATGGATACAACCGATGCAAGCGTAATTGCCAAGAAATTTGGATTGTCCATAAATACCCGACTCCGAAAAATAATTGCCTGGCAAATTATAGCAACGATTTGCACATTTGGCGAAGGACCAAACTGTAGATTGGTTGCAGCTTGGCAATGGTATGATATAATGTCCCTACTTATAAACAGGGTGTCAACTGTTGGGGTGCAGGTAGCCAATCCCAATGACTCAAAATACCCCGGATGATGCCCCATTTACAAAGAAATTTACCCCTCCGGAATTTCTGTGGCCAGGGCCAACCCGGGCGCGAAGCAGCGCAAATTTTGCTCCTGCAAAATATGGCTGCGGAAACCATAAAAACCAGGCTCATGTTCAGTAAAGTGACCGGCACTTTGTTTTTCTGCCAGAAAGTCCTTTAGAGATAAGTGCCGGTCACTTTATGAGCCAAAAACTATCGGGAGAGTGAGTATTGGCTTCAAAACGTGGAACGCTATCCAGAAAAAAAATTACGCCGGAATTGGTTGAAGCATTGACAAAAGCGGCGGTGGTTATGAACCGAAAGCGGCTGGATGTCTTAACCGCTGAAACCCTGCTGCTGACCTTTGCCACCACCCAAAATACCGGGGCCTACAAACTGCTGCGCTATTTTTACCGGCAGCAGGGATTTGATTGGAGTATGTTTGTCAACGACGTTGACCGGGCCGTTGACGACCGCAAACCGGCTCGTGACCAGCAATTTGATTTTGTGACCGACAACAACAAACGGATGTCATTGGGGCATGAAATGCTGGTGCTTCTGGACGAAGGCCTGACCCTAGCCAAAGGGCAATCCAGCCCGCAATGCAGCTCTGCCCACGTGCTGGTCGTTATGGCCAATATTCAAATTGGCACCCACTGGCTGCTCAACCGGCGTGGTATTACCCAGCGGGCCGTCTTTAACGAAATCACCGGTTATGTTGATAACCGGGCGGTGGCCGAGGCCAAAACCGTGCAGGTTACCTCTATTTATCACCGGTCCAAACTGGAACAAAAACTGGTCAACCTGCTCTCTATGAAACGAGAACGAAACGTGATTTTGGTGGGTCAAAATGGTGTGGGGCGGCGCTCGCTGGTGGTTGGCGTGGGCGAATTGATTGTGCAAAAAAAGGGGCCGTTTGGCATTGGCTCGGTGGTTGAGATCAGCGAAGAAAAACTGCTGGATGACCCCTATTCTGCCGTGGTGGCCGGTGTAAAAAAGGCGCGTGGCGGCATTTTGTTTGTGCCGGACATCGCCCGCTTTTTTGGCGGTATTCGGGCTGATTTTGGCGAAAAAGCCGGTAACGAACTGCAAAAAGCATTTCTTTCCAACGATGTTGTCGTTATTGGTACGGCCACCGAAGAAGCCTTCGGTAAAAAATTAAAATCCGCGCGAGTCATTGCCGAACACGGCCAGCAATTGCGCGTGCCCCCGGCCCAGGTTGATGAAACGGTCGAGATGCTGCGGGCGCTCAAGGGCCGGTTTGAGGTTGACTACGAACTGAAAATTGAGGATAAAAGCCTGGCGGAAACCGCGCGGCTGGCCGGACGCTACTACACGGCCAAACCCCTGCCCGGCGCGGCGGTCGATTTGTTGCACCGGGCCTGCGCCATGGTAAAAACCAGCCGGCGCACGGCATCTCAGCTCTCTATAAAAAACGACAAGCAGCTTGACCCGGACGACGTCATGATTACCGCCAGTTTGCTGACCGGTATTCCGGTAAACAGCATGGGCGCAGACGAGCGCAACCGCTACATCAACATGGTGGGGCACCTGCAAAAGCGCATCATTGGGCAAGAGGCCGCGGTTATGGCCTTGAGCCGGGCCGTAAAAATGGCCCGCGTGGGTTTAAAAGACCCCAAACGGCCCATCGGCTCTTTTCTGTTTTTGGGGCCAACCGGCGTCGGCAAAAGTGAATTGGCTAAAGCGCTGGCCGAATTTTTGTTTGCCACCGAACGGGCGCTCATCACTCTGGACATGAGCGAATACATGGATGCTTCATCCGTAAACCGGTTGATTGGTTCGCCGCCCGGCTATGTGGGGCACGAGGCCGGCGGCCAATTAACGGACGCCATAAAATCGCAGCCGTACAGCGTGGTGCTGTTTGACGAAGTGGAAAAAGCGAATACCAAAGTTTTTGATACGCTGCTGCAAGTGATGGACGAGGGGCGTCTGACCAGCGGGCAGGGCGAAACGGTCAGTTTTAGTGAATGTGTCATTTTGATGACCAGCAACATTGGCGGGCATCACCTGGCCGATGTGCGCCTGAGCAAAAGCATTGAGGTGCAAACCGGGCAGGGCCACGACGTTAACCAACCGGCCTACAACAAGCAAAATATCCGGGCAATGCTTGATGCCGGCTTCAGCGAAGATGAACTGTTCAGCCTGTTTGCTGCCAACCCGCTGTTCTCCATTGAGGATGATGAAGCGGGCGAGGCGCTTGATAAAGCCGGTGTCATTACCCAACTGATTGCGCAAGCGCAGGGCAAATCGCAGTTCGACTTGCTGCTGGAACTGGCCGAAAGCTACAACGCCGGTAAATTTAAAGAACATCAGCCCTACTTTAACTGGGGTGTAGCCTGCCGGCGGGCCGAAGGGGAGTTGAAATCCCATTTCCGTCCGGAATTTTTGAACCGGTTGGACGACATTATCTATTTCCACCCGCTGACCGATACACATCTGCGAAAAATCCTGAACTTGCTGTTGAAGAAAGAAGAGACGCTGCTGAGAAATCAGGGCCTGGAGTTAGAAATTACGGAGCGGGCAAAAACCTGGCTCTTAAAACAAAACGAGCATCCCGAATGGGGCGCCCGGCCGTTGCGCCGGTTGATACAGCGACACATCCGGGAACGGCTGGCGGAATATATGCTGGCCAACACTCCCCCGTCCGGTACCATTATGAAAGTGCAAGAACGGAGCGGCGGTCTGAAAATTGGACAAGCAAAAAAGAAAGCCGGATAAATTCCGGCAGGAGGTTGCCAGCGCCGGATACAGGTTCAGGGAATCCGGCGCTGTGGCCGGCCTCCGACCGAGCCATCTGAGCGGGCGCGGTCAGGAAACCGGCCACAGCACGATTTTGACGAGTTCACTGAACTTGTACCCTGCCGGGGGGTAAAATAAACGCGTGGTTTGTTTAATGCAGACAAAGGAGATGGCCCCATCCTACGCTTTCGGCGACTTCAGCGAGAATGAAAATCTTTACGCTCTCCCACGGGGAGAGGGGTTGGGGGTGAGGGCCTATTTTATACGAGGAGTCGACGGCACAATGGATATTGAATCGATGGCCTACATCAGAAGCGAATCGGAATTTGGCAATGCCAGAAAACGAGCTTTTTTAGAAATGTTCATGGGCTTGATAACCGGCAAAAAAATGCACCTGCTCTCGTTTACTGAAGTGGTTAATAAGCTAAAGCTGAAACAATCCATTTACCTTGGTTTGCAGGATATTCCCATTAAAAATATTGTGGGCAGCACCGGGCGGTACGAGGATTTTACCCGCCAGTTTCTGCCTCGCTCCGGCGAGAAACGGGATAAAGAACGCTGGCGAAACATTTATACGCTGGCGGTTACCGGCAAGGGCTTTCCGCCCATTGATGTCTATCAAATTGACAAGGTTTATTTTGTTAAGGACGGCAACCACCGGGTTTCAGTAGCCCGTGATTTGGAGTGGGAAACAATTCAGGCAAACGTCACAGAATTGCCGTCATCCATTTCTCTGGAGCCGGATGTAAAACCGCAGGATTTATCGATTAAAGAAGAGTGCGCCGGTTTTATAGCGCAAACCCAGCTTGACCAGACGCGTCCCGAATCCGGGCGGCGCATTGATTTTACCCAGTTGGGCGGCTACCCGCGCTTGCTCAGGCACGTTGAATTGCATCGATATTTTTTACAGCGGGCTGTAGAAAAAGACGCTGCGGCCGGCGCCGGTGGCCCGCCGGTTTCTTTGCCGGCGGCGGCAGCGGACTGGTACGACAACGTCTATTTGCCTATGGTAACTGTGGTCAGGGAGATGGACGTTATCAAGCATTTTCCGGGCCGGTCTGAAACTGACTTGTATTTGTGGATTATAAAACATCAGGCAGAACTACGAGAGCGGCACCACCTGGAAGAGTACCTGGTGCTGCCGGAGACCGTAAAAGAATTTTTGGAATCAGTTGAAGAATGATATTAAAATCGCAGTGGAGAACCTTTGCCTTTTGGGTCAGCGCTATCCTGATTATGGTCTTTGCCACCATATTTTACCAGCCGGCTGCGGCCAAAACCGGCTCTCTTTTGGTGTGGACCAATAATCGTGTCTACGTCATGGACATTGACACCCTCACTTTAGAGCGGGTGGGGCCGGCATCTGCCGGCGAGACAATTACGCCGTCGCCCGGCTGTTTTGGGCAGGTACAGGAATCCTGCCGGGTGGTTATTGGCGATAAGCTGTACCGTGTAATTTTAAGCGGGGGCGGAACGGATGTGTCCGTGACAAATTTGCCCGGTGGCGAAGGATTTCGCTGGGCCAATGGCGCGGTCAGTTGGTCGCCGGATGGCGTTCACCTGGCGTACAGCATGTTCAACCAGCAAAGCAAGCGGGCCGAATTGCGGATATTAGACGCGGCTACCGGCGAAGTTAAAATCAAGGCATCGGACGTTGATGCTACTGTGGCGGTAGCCTGGACGGAAGATTGTGTTGAAGATTTGTATATTGCCACCTGCGAACTGGGATACAAAAAAATGGTGGCGCAGGATAAGCCGGATACCCTGCCCGCCCTGGTTGGATTTTCTCCGGCCAGCCAACAGGTTCGCCAGTGGTCAATTTCTCCGGAGAAAATTTTTGAACTGCGCTGGTCTGCGGACGAGGTGCTGCAATACAGCCGCCCCAAACGCCACTTTATCAATGCCGATGAGCGCACACCCGCCTACCAGATGCCCCAAGGGGCAAAGCTGGCCGGCCTCTCGCCCGATGACCGGTACACGGTTTATTACCAGCCCTTTACGCTGCAAGGGTGTCAGGCGGCGGATGATGACTCCTGTTTGCATTTGGGGGTCTGGCTGGAAGAAAATGGCGCGGAGGAAAAGCGGTCGCTCATTTACAACGTGGAGCTGGCCCATCAAACCGGCGGGCTAAACTTTATTCCAATCTGGTCCGCGGACGACAACTCGTTTGTCTTTTTCCAGGATGGAAAGATGGTCCATTACGATCTGGAAAAGGGTGAGGCCACCATCTGGTATAAATTGCTCACCGGAAAATTGCGTTCCGTTCCCGTGTTTTCTCCCAACGAAGAAGCCGTTGCCTTTGTAGATGATCAGGGCCAGGGCTATTCCGAATATCGGCTGCTGGTCATCAATCCCCGCCTGCAGCCGGTGGAACACATCATTGAAGCCAATAGCGGGTTCAGAGTTTTAGCCTGGCTGCCAAATTGAGGCGTTGGCATCAGGGGCGTGGGGTACGGATACATATCGGCGCAACGAACAATGACTTAGGTGCTTACCAGTAAAAAGTTCGTTTTTTGGGCAAGGAAATTTTGTATAACCGGGAAGTAGGAAGTAAGGACCAGGGAGTAGGAAGTAAAAGTTTTTCATATTTCTTACTTCTTAATCCTTAACTCCCCCTTCTTTTTGGTTCCGGCTTGTCCGGGTTAGGAATGAGCCGCCTATGGCGCGGGGGGTATGGGGGGTGTCCACCCATCTTTCCTCTCTTCCTCGCGCCACACGCACTGTATGAAACCGCCGGTTTCATAGTCGAATTAATTAACTTACCCATTTCCTTGTACACCTGCACTGACCCGCAGGGGTCCGGCGCAAGGTAACCGTTCAGCCCCCTATGTCATTCCCGCATGTAGTAAGCGGGAATCCATC
>CAYWSS010000268.1:0-7691 GCA_964460505.1 uncultured Caldilineaceae bacterium
TATCTCTGGGCGCCAAAGCGGTGAAGTTCTGTAACTACTTAGGCACACACCTTTGAAACCGCTACAGTAGCGCCCTTTTGCCGTTTTTACCCCCCTCAATCCCCCCCGAATCGGGGAGGAAGTTAAGTCCTCCCCCCTCCTGAAGGGGAGTTAGAGGGGGGTAAATAGTTACATCATAACAAACACAAAAATCTGCAAATGTGCCGGGCTTTATGAGTTTGGAATGAGTTAGCTTGTAGAAATTTACTTTATTGTTGCAAGGCAACAGAACAAGGAGGTTCTTATGCCCTACCCCGTAAAACGTGCAGCGGTTATTGGCGCGGGCACCATGGGGGCAGCCATTGCCGCCCACCTGGCTAACGCCGGACTGCCGGTGTTGCTGCTGGATATTCCCCCTGCCCAACTTACCCCGAAGGAAGAGGCCACCGGGCTTACGCTCAACAGCCCGCCGGTGCGCAATCGTATTGTGCAAAGCGGCTTCAACCGGGTGCGCAAGGCCAGACCGGCCTCTTTTATGAGCCAAACCGCCGAGCAGCGGGTGACGCTGGGCAACACCGAAGATGACTTCGGCAAGCTGGCCAACGTCGATTGGATTATCGAAGCCATCATCGAAAAGCCGGAACCCAAACAGGCCCTTTTTAAGCGCATTGACGCCGTGCGCAGCCCCCACGCCATAATCACCACCAACACCTCCGGCCTGCCCATTGCTTCGTTGGCAAAAGGGCGCAGCCAGGGCTTTAAACGCCACTTTTTTGGTACCCATTTTTTTAATCCCCCCCGCTACATGAAACTGCTTGAAATTATCCCCACCCCGAATACCGATCCGGAGGCCGTCGCCGTTATTTCTGCATTTGCCGAAGATCGGCTGGGCAAGGGGCTGGTTACCTGCAAGGATACCCCCAACTTCATCGGCAACCGGATTTTTTCTATTAGCAACTGCTTTGCCGTTGACTACGCCGTTAAACATGGGTACAGCGTGGCAGAGGTCGATGCCCTGACCGGCCCACTGCTGGGCCGCCCCAAAACCGGCACCTTTCGCCTGCTCGATCTGGTGGGCATCGACGTGGCCGCTTTTATCGCCCAGAATTTGTACGACCTCATCCCTCACGATTCTTACCGGGAAATCCTGCGGGCGCCGGAGCTGGCAAAATTGTTGGGCCAGATGGTGGAGCGCGGCCGGCTGGGCAACAAAAGCCGGCAGGGCTTCTACAAAAAAGACAAAGACGAGCAGGGCAAGCGGGTGTTTAAAACCCTGAACACCACCACCCTGGATTACGAAATGCCCCAAAAAGTCCGCTTTGAATCGGTGGGGGCAGTGCGAAAAATTGATGACACCGGGCGGCGGCTGACCGCCCTGTTTGATGAACGCCGGCGCGATGACCGGGCCGCCCAATTTGTCTGGTCGCTTGTCAGCTACGAGCTGGCTTATGCCGCGGCCTGCGCCCTGGAAATTGCCCACGATTTAAAAAGCATCGACGATGATGTGCGCTGGGGTTTTAATTTTGAACTTGGCCCCTTCCAACTGTGGGATAAGCTGGGCGTGGCCGATACCGTAACCCGAATGGAAGAAGCCGGGCACAGCGTGGCCGCCTGGGTCAAAGAGATGCTGGCCGCGGGCTGCGACAGCTTTTATCAGGTTGAAAACGGGCGCGTGGTGAGCGTTTACAGTTGGGAGCAGCGCCAGTACGCTCCCCTCACCCCCCCTCCCAAACAGATAAAAATTGATGACCTGCGCCGTGCAGGCCGGGAACTTTACAAAAATCTCAGCGCCTCCATTCTGGATATGGGCGCCGGCGTGCTGCTGCTTGAGTTTCACGTTAAAATGAACGCCATCGACGAAGACATTATCAAAATGATGGCCCGGGCACGCGCCTTGCTGGAAGAAAATAACGAATACGTGGGGCTGGTGGTCGGCAACGAGGGAGACAACTTCTGCGCCGGCGCCAACATTTTTGCGCTGGCTATGGCCGCCCAACAGGGACAGCTTGACCAGATTGAGGCGTTCCTCACCTCGCTGCAAGAAACATTGATGGCCTTTCGCTACAGCCCCAAACCGGTGGTGGTGGCTGCGCACAGCCGGGCGCTGGGCGGCGGGGCCGAAGTGGTACTCGGCTCATCGCGGGTGGTAGCCCACGCCGAAAGTTACATCGGGCTGGTTGAGCCGGGCGTGGGGCTGGTGCCCGCTGCCGGAGGCGTGACGGCGCTGGTTCGCCGCATTTTGTCCCCGGCCATGCGCACCCAAGAAATCGACCCGCTGCCCCTGGCCCAAAAAATACTGGAAACCATCGGCACAGCCAGGGTTGGTTTGAGCGCCGCCGAATCGGGCGAATTGGGTTTTCTTGACGCCAACGACCGCATTGTGATGAACCGGGACCACCTGCTGCACCAGGCCAAACAAGAGGTGTTGTTGATGGCGGCGGCCGGTTACACGCCGCCGCCCAAAGCGCAACTTTATGCCGGCGGACGCGATTTGTATGCGGCCTTAAAATCGGGCATCTGGTTGTGGCAGCAAGGCGGCTACATTAGCCAGCACGATGCCCTGATTGGCCAAAAGCTGGCCTGCATCATCTCCGGCGGCGATTTGAGCGCCCCGCAATGGGTAGACGAATGGCATTTTTTAAAGCTGGAAATGCAGGCATTTATCGAGCTGGCCGCCACAGAAAAAACACAGGCCCGCATCTGGCATATGCTGGATAAAGGCAAGCCGCTTCGTAATTAACGAAGGGGGTCGGACAACCCCAGGAATCGAGAATAAAAACCAGGAACACAAGGGCGCAGAGAAGACACAGACACGAAGCGCACAAAGCTTTAAATTTTCTTCTCTGCGTCTCTCTGTGAAGCTCCGTGCAACTTTATTTTCATAGTTGTCACGATCCGGGCGGCTTACCACCAAGAATGAAAATTGCCCTCACCCCCGTCGCTGACGCGACTCCCCCTCTCCCAAATTGGGAGAGGGGGTTGGGGGGGTAAGGGGTATTTACACAGGAGGAAAAAATGCGAGAGGCTGTTATTGTCAGCGCGGTGCGAACCGCCGTTGGAAAAGCCAAAAAGGGAACGCTGGCCCACACCCGCCCCGAAGATTTTGGCGCGGCCGTGGTGGCCGAAGCTGTCAAGCGGGCCAACGGGCTGGACCCGGCAGAGATTGACGATGTGATGATTGGCTGCGCCCTGCCCGAAGGCCAGCAGGGGTTGAATATGGGGCGCGTTGTCGCGTTGCGGGCCGGATTACCCAACACGGTGGCAGCCCAAACGGTCAACCGTTTTTGCTCATCCGGGTTGCAAACTATTGCGCTGGGTGCCCAGCAAATAATGACCGGCATGGGCAATGTGGTGGTGGCCGGCGGCGCAGAAAGCATGAGCGCCGTGCCGATGAGCGGCGTTCAATACCGGCCCAACCCGTGGATGGTGGAAAATATGCCGGAAGTTTATATTAGTATGGGCCTGACCGCAGAAAATGTAGCCGCCGAATTTAACGTTAGCCGCACCGACCAGGATGCGTTCAGCGCCCGCTCTCATGATAATGCGCTGGCGGCCATTGCTGCGGGCAAATTTAAGGATGAGATTGTGCCGCTGGAAGTAGAAACAGTCTCTATCAAAAATGGCACGCGGGAAAGCAAGACCACCATCTTTGATACCGACGAAGGCCCGCGCCCCGGCTCTACGCCGGAAGTGCTGAGCAAGCTGAGGCCGGTCTTTAAAGTCAACGGCACCGTTACCGCCGGAAACAGCTCGCAAACAAGCGACGGCGCCGGCGCGGTGGTGGTGATGTCGCGGGAAAAAGCCGATGCCTTGGGTCTAAAGCCAATGGCTCGCTTTGTGAGTTTTGCCGTGGCCGGGGTTCGCCCCGAAATTATGGGTATCGGCCCGGTAGAAGCCATCCCCAAAGCCCTGAAATACGCGGGGCTTGATTTATCCGACATCGACCTGGTTGAGTTAAACGAGGCCTTTGCCGCGCAGGCCGTGGCCGTTATCCGCGAAGCCGGGCTGAATCTGGACAAGGTCAACGTCAACGGCGGCGCGGTAGCGATGGGCCACCCGCTGGGCGCCACCGGGGCCAAACTGACCACCCAACTGCTATACGAAATGAAGCGGCGGAACAGTCGCTACGGGATGGTAACAATGTGCATTGGCGGCGGCATGGGCGCTGCCGGTATTTTTGAGAATTTGAGCTAATATGCGCATCATCAACATATCGCCCGACAAGACCGCCGCCAACGGCTCCGGAAAGCTGGATATTTTTATGGCAAAATCTGTGGCCGCCCAAAACAAGTGACATTTATCACCAACAGCAAGGATGAATGTCACTTACAAAAAATTGCCAATCCCATTATAGTAGTAGATGGAATATAAAGTCGCAGGGTTGCAAATCACCCAGCCTGCGGTCCTGCGGCTTTGCTACATTGTTGTTTTCTAACCCGTTCACAATTCACAATCCATTTGTATTCAAGGAGGAACAAATGACAGCAGATTTAATTGATGGCAAAGCCATTGCCGCCACCATCCGTGAGGAAATCAAGGCTGAAGTCGAGGCAATGAAAGCGCAGTTTGACCGGGTGCCTGGTCTGGCCGCCGTGCTGGTTGGGGAGCGAAAAGATTCGCAAGCCTATGTCCGGATGAAAAAGAAAGCTTGCGCCAAAGCGGGCATTACCTCATTTGCCCACGACCTGCCGGCAGACATTAGCCAGGACGATTTGCTCAAGGTTGTGCAAGACCTCAACGCCAACCCCGATGTGCATGGCATTCTGGTGCAGCTCCCGTTGCCGGATCACATTGACGACGAAGAAATTCTGGGCGCCATCAGCATTGAAAAAGACGTTGACGGCTTCCACCCGCTCAACATTGGCCGCCTCTCGATGAAACGGCGCGACCCGCTGTTTGTACCCTGCACCCCCCGAGGCTGCATTGAGTTGCTGGACAGAACCGGCGTAGAAATTGAAGGCAAACAGGCCGTTGTTTTGGGCCGAAGTAATATTGTAGGGCTGCCGGTAGCTATGCTTTTGCTGCATCGCAACGCCACCCTGACTATTTGCCACTCCCGCACCAAAGATTTGCCCGGCGTGGTCCGTAAAGCTGATATTTTAATTGCCGCCGTGGGCCGCCCGGAAATGGTCAAGGGCGATTGGGTGAAACCGGGAGCCGTTGTTATTGATGTGGGCACCAACGCCGTAGACGACCCCACCGCCAAAAAAGGCTATCGCTTAACCGGCGACGTAGATTTTGACGAAGTAAAAGAAGTGGCCGGAGCCATCAGCCCATCGCCGGGCGGGGTTGGCCCCATGACCATTGCCATGCTGCTGCGCAACACCATGGACAGTGCCAAACGCGCCGTTGGAATGGAGTAAATTAACCGACTGGTACACTTGATTCGCCAGGTGACCACAAAAAAATTTACATCAAATTTATTTGTGAAGCCTTGAACTAAGTCGTTTTTTGTGCTATACTATCGTCAAGAAATAATAATAATACGGAGCGGGGCCAACACCAAGGAAAAATAATCGGGTTGTGTACAAGAACTTTTAAATAAGTTCGCCACCCTCAAATCTTTTACAAAAGAGACCCCATGCATCCGAGCAAAGCCCTCCAAATTGGAGGGCTTTGTTGATTCTTCCCAAATAAAAAACCAGCGTTGACAAAATATCGTTTTCTCGTAGGATACAGGTGTTCCCCAAAGAAATGAGGCCAATTGTATGACAACCATCCAGCAGGCCCTGCACCAATATTTTGGTTTTGACCACTTCCGCAAAGGGCAGGAAGATGCCATTCGGCGGGTACTTAACGGGCAGCACACCCTGCTGGTGATGCCAACCGGCTCAGGAAAATCGTTGGCGTATCAACTGCCGGCCATGCTGCTGCCGGGGCTGACGCTGGTCATCTCGCCCCTAATCGCGCTGATGAAAGACCAGGTAGACGGGCTGGTGGAGGCCGGAATTCCGGCCACGTACATCAACAGTTCGCTGCCGGGCCATGAAGTCAACCGCCGCACCCGGGCCGTGCTGGAGGGCAAGGTCAAGCTGCTCTACATTGCCCCCGAACGGCTGCGCAGCCGGCGATTCACCCGGGCCCTGGCCAACACCAAAATCAGCCTGCTGGCCGTGGACGAAGCCCACTGCATTTCCCAATGGGGCCACGATTTTCGACCCGATTACCTGCAGGTTGGCCCCATCTGGCAAGCGATGGGGCAGCCTACGTTGCTGGCCACTACAGCCACGGCCACGCCCGCCGTGCAAAAAGACATCCTCAAACTGCTCGGCCTCAAAGATATTCAGGCCATTGTCACCGGTTTTAATCGCCCCAACCTCACCTTTCGGGTAACCCACGCGCCTGATGCCAAAACCAAGTTACAAACCCTGCGCGCCCTGCTCAACAAGCCCGCCGGCTGCGCCATTGTTTACTGCGCCACCCGCCGCAACACGGATGAAGTGGCCGATTTTATCCGCGATGTGCTGGGCCTGCCGGCAGCAGCCTACCACGCCGGGCTGGATAGAAACACCCGCCACCGGGCGCAAACCGATTTTATGGCCGGCCGGCTCAAAGTGGTGGTGGCCACCAACGCCTTTGGCATGGGCGTTGACAAGGCCGACGTGCGGGCCGTCATCCATTACAATATGCCCGCCACCATCGAGGCCTACTACCAGGAAGCGGGCCGGGCCGGGCGCGACGGCCAACCGGCCGAATGTGTGCTGATGTTTGCCCCGGACGACCAGCGCTTGCAACACTGGCTGATTACCAGCGACACCCCCACCCACGACGACCTGCACCAGGTTTACACCCGCCTCGACCAGGCAGCCACCGAGGGCGAAGTTTATTTTGACAGCCGTGAACTGGCTCAGGTGACCGGCCTGCATCCCGTAAAAATCCGGGTGACGTTGAGCGAATTGGAACAGGCCGGGGCGATTTTTCATTTGGGCGATGAAGGCGGCTACAGCCGCTGGAAGGTAATGTCACTTTCCGGCGATGCCCTTCGGGGGCGGGCCGGCGCTGTTCAGGGGCGGGCCAACATTCGGGTAGATTTGTTGAACCGGATGATTGATTATGTGCACCTGTTCTCCTGCCGCCGCCGCTACCTGCTCAACTACTTTGGCGATACCAGCCCGCCGGCATCACCCCGCTGCTGCGATAATCACCCCACCGAAACCGTTGCGGAACTGCCCAAAGCCGTTACGCCGCAAGAGTGGTTTCCGCTGATTGTGCTGGAAACGGCGCGCACTTTTGAGAACCGGCCCATTGGCCGCAAGCGGTTGGCCCAGGTTTTAAACGGGTCGCGGGCCAAAGGCATCAAACAATTTGGCTACGACCGGCACAAATTTTACGGCAAACTGGGGGCGCTCAGCCAGTCACAAATTACCGGGCTGGTTGATGGCCTGCTCTCGGCCCGCTACCTGCGGCTGACCGGCGGCGAACTGCCGGTGCTGGCCCTGACCGAATCGGGCAGGCAGGCGTTAACCGCCCGCGCCGCCATCCCCATCACCGTACCCGGAGTAGCGGTACCCACGGAGGATGACAGCGTGGAGCGCCGGCAAAAAAGCAGCAATCGTTCCGATACCGTGCCGGAGACATTGGCTCTGTTTCAACAAGGGTTGACGATTGCTCAAATTGCAGAACAGCGCGATTTGAAGGAAAACACCATTTACACCCATCTGGCCCGCCTGGTCAGCGAGGGCAAGATTAAGTTAAATCAGGTTATCCCGCCG
>CAYWSS010000269.1:0-7685 GCA_964460505.1 uncultured Caldilineaceae bacterium
GGATGTACGCCGCAAGGCGCCGCGTGATACGGCGGGCGTAGCCTATGGCCTCGTCCATCATTGAGGTTTGCAAAATAGAGCCGGTCATCCCGCTTTCAGTGTAGCCTACGTCGTGGCACAGGTCGCCGCCGGTCAGAGCAGAGAAGTAGCAGGAGAGCGACCCTTCCAGCGAGGCCTGCTCGTCAAGGGTTTTGGAGTCTGTGCAGCCGCCGGTTTGCCACAGGGGCAGCCCGGCAAAGTGGGCCAGCTCGGTGATGCCGGCCATCATCAGCGACAGTTCCGGCGCGCCGTAAGCCAGAATCATCGCGCTCATATCCAGCACAGACAGCACGCCGCCCATAAAGAAGGGCAGGCCGGGTTGAATGGCCTGAGCCACCGTCAATCCCATCCACGACTCGGCGGCGGCTTGAATGATGATACCTGCTGCTGTGACGGGGGCGGTTCCGCCGGCCAGTGGGCAGGGAGTAAAAATTGTAGGCACGCGATGTTTGGCGGCAAAGATAAGTTTGTCCAACGCCTCCTGGGTGCTGACCAGCGGCGACAACGGTTCGCAATAGTGAACGTAGTTGGGCCGCTTCTCAAATGCTTTCTGCCCGCCCGTCTCGGCAATAGCCATTTTGTGGATGTCTTCCCCATCGTCTGCCCCAAAAGACCAGGCCACGATGGGTTTGCTGGTGTTGGGAAACATCGCGGCAAATTCGTGGGTGGCCGACAGTTTGTGGTGAACGTCGTTAACGGTTCCCAAAGATTCTACAAAGTCAATGTTAGGCAGGGCGTCGCATACTTTGGCTACAATAACTGCGTCGTTTTTTATGTAGGGGCGCCGTTCCAGCGTATCGACGTCGATGAAGTTTGGCGGGGTGGGGCCGGGGCCAAAGTGCGCCCGTCCGGGGCCAATGCGAATGTCATGCTTTGGGTTTCCATCTCGCGCAAAGATGGTAAAGCTGCGGGGCGCCATTTCCAGCGAGCGTTTTACCAGGTACGAAGGAATACGCACCTGGAGACCGTCTACCCAGGCCCCGGCCTTCTTTAAAATATCGCGCGCTTCCTCGTGATGTACTTCCAGGCCAATATTTTCCAGCACGTGCAGGACTCCGTCAAACAGTTCTTGCAGTTGATCCTGCGAGAGCATTTCAAAGCGCACGCCTGAATTAACTTGATAATTCGTTCTCATTTAAAACCTCCTTACACCAATTAGTAATGAGTAATGAGTAATGAGTAATGAGAGTAATTACTAATTGTTAATTACTCATTATTCATTGCCGTAGGTTACTCATTGTTTTTTCGCCTTTTTGTCGTAGCTCAGCCAGGACAGCAATGGTTTTGTCAGGCAGAGGGGGCGCTTCATGGCCTTTGATAATACCGATGGTCATTTCTTTGGTGCGTTGGGCCATATCTTTGGAACCGGCCAATTTCCAGTCGTCAGAATCATGCCGGGTCATTAATTTTGGCATCCATAAATGCTGCCGGAAATGGTCGTAGGTGTGGTCTTCTTGTAGAAAATGACCGCCCGGCCCAACCTGCTCGATAACGCTTCGGGCCAGGGTGTCGGTGTTTATCTCAACCCCTTGGAGAAAGCGTTTGGCCATACCGATAACCTCATTGCCCATAACCAGCATTTCGGCTGAACAGACCATGCCCATATCCATATACCCCACATCGTGAATGAGGTTAAGGCCGGCTAAACCCTGAGCCAGAATGGAAAAGGCGCTGTCGATCCCGGCCTGAGCGTCCAGAGTTTTGGAGTCTGTGCCGCCGGCCAGTCCCCAGGTAGGCAAGCCAAAAGATTGAGCGACCTCGGCCTGTGCAGCCAATCCCAGACTTGTTTCCGGAGCAGCGATGCAAAGCTTGGTGGTTGCCATATCCAAAACGGCGATGTTGGCTCCCAGAAAACAGGGCGCACCGGGCCGCCGGAGTTGGACCAACACCAGCGTCATTAGCCCTTCAGCAATGGCTTGAACCACGGCCCCGGCCAATGTTACCGGGCTGGTGGCGCCGAGTTGCATCGTTGGCCCCGGAATTTGGGGCATACCTAAATCTGCGGCAACAAACATGCGGTCAACAACGTCAGACGGAAAAACCAGCGGCGTGATCGGTTCGGGGTAAAGCACCAGGAAGGGGCGCTCCCGGAGCCTGTCCAGCCCGCCGGCAACCTCTGCCGCCATTTCAAAAACCAGTTCGGTGCCCCGCGGCGAGTAACCGAGAAAAACAATCGGCTTGACCGTGTTGGTTACCGCCGCCTCGAATTCGTACACGTCTGCCGCCAGGGGGTGAACATCCTGCGAGGAACCCATCGGCATAATCCAGTCGATGTTTGGCAACGCGTCGGCCACTTTGGCCCCTATGGCGATGTCGGCCACGCGGGTTTCGCGGACTTCGCCGCTAAAAACGTCCATGGTATTGGGGCTGGCGGTCGAGGTGCCGTAATAGCTCTTGCGGCCCTCTACTTCCAGCGCCCGGTTGCCGCCTCGGTCGTACAGCGTAAGTCCTTTTGGCGCGGTGCGAATGCACTCCTCAACAATATATTGCGGCACCTTGACAATGTCGCCCTGAACCACCGCGCCTGCCTCTTTGAAGAGCTTTCTTGCTCCTTCGTGGATAACCTGAGCGCCCACTTTTTCCAATACCTCAAAGGCGGCCCGCTTGATTTCCCAAATCTGATCGTCGCTCAACGCGCGAAAGAAGACCGATCTGTTTTCAACAAAGGATGATTGGATCATACATTGCTCCTTTCATTTTAGCTGTTCAGGCTACCCACGCCTCGTTCCAAAACCGGACTGCGAAGCGTGGGAACGAGAGGCACGCCGTCAGAGTCGTGCTCGAGCCGGTCTCCTGACCGCGCCCGCTCGGGTGGCTCGGTCGGAGACCGTCCACAGCGCCGGGGTCAGCGCGGCGATCCTATTACGCCCCTGCAAACTGCTTGGCCAGTTCAACGGCTGACGCAGCGTTTGAGGCGTAGCCGTCGGCCCCAATCTGGTCGGCAAAGGATTGCGTAACCGGCGCGCCGCCGATCATTATCTTGACGGTATCCCGCACGCCGGCCTCTTCCAGGGCCTTGATGGTGTGCTCCATGGCCCGCATTGTGGTGGTCAGCAGGGCCGACATCCCAATAATATCAGGCTCAAATTCTTTTACGGCTTTGACAAAGTCTTCATGCCCCACGTTTTTGCCCACATCCTTCACCTCAAAGCCGGCCCCTTCGCACATCATCCCCACCAGGTTTTTGCCGATGTCGTGCAGGTCGCCCTTGACGGTTCCCAGCAATATTTTGCCCATCATCTCTACCCCGGCCTCGGCCAGCAGCGGCTTGAGCAAATCCATCGAAGCCTGCATTGCCCGGGCCGAACGCAGCACTTCGGGCACAAACATATTCCCGGCCCTAAACTCGCCACCCACGTGGTCCATACCGGGCATCAACCCTTTGTTGAGAATATCCTGGGCAAGTATATCCTCGTCCAGGGCATCCTGAGTCAACTCAGCGCACTCATTAAATTGACCTTCGGTAACGCTCGTTGAAATTTCAGATAATATGTCGCTCATTGTACGGTTCCTCCTGTTTGATAAATTAGTTGTTAGGTTACAGGTTACAGGTAGAAATTTGCTACTTTCTACTTGCTACTTGCCTTGCCGCTTCTGCTGCTTTCTTGCGGGCGCGATAGGCGGTAATCCAGGCCATACCATATTCATCCCGGCCCATGGTCAGGTTGGCCGCTTGAATGGCAATGCCAACTTCTTTAACCATTGGATTGGTGATGGGGCAGGTCAATCCGGCGTGAATGGCCATGGCAATAAAGGTGGCGTTGATGAATTTACGGTCGGGCATTCCAAAAGAAATGTTGCTGGCCCCCATTGTAATGTTAACCCCAAACTCTTTCACAACCAGGGCGATGGTTTCCAGCGCCATCCGGCCGGCGGTGTGGTCGGCGCCCATCGTCAGGGCCAGGGGGTCAATGGCGATTTTTTCCGGCCCAATGCCCAGTTTTCCGGCCCGTTCGATAATCTTGCCGGCCACAACCAATCGGGCCTCAGCCGTTTCAGGAATGCCGTCATCATCCATGCACAGGCCGATGACGGCCGCTTCGTGCTCTTTGACCAGCGGCAGAACCGCTTCCAACGAGCGTTCCTCACCATTAACGGAATTGACCAGCGCCTTGCCTTCGTACACCGCCAGCGCGGCGGCCAGGGCTTCCGGGTCGGCGGTGTCAATGCACAGCGGCACGTCCGTTTCTTCCATGACAATGCCCATCATTTTTTTGAGCAGCGCCGCTTCGTCAGCGCCGGGCACGCCGGCATTAACATCTAGGATTGCGGCTCCGGCAGCAACCTGTTTGATGGCATCCTGGCGCACAATATCAAAATTTCCCTCTTTAAGCGCGGCCAGTACCTTTTTGCGCCCGGTGGGGTTGATGCGTTCGCCAATGATAACCGTCGGGTTATCCCGGTGGATTTCGACGGTTTTTGTTTTTGATGAAATAATTGTGGTTAAGTTTTTTGTCATTTTTCTCCCTCACATTGATTTTTATGCGGTTTTAATAGTTTTTATCTTCGTAAAGCGTGAGCAGTTATAGCAAAAATTACCACGCCCCAGCTTTGATGTTTTGCCAAAGCTCACTTTTAATTTGCGATTTATTTCGGGTTGCTGTTTTTTTGGTCGATGCGAATGGCAATGTTGCCGGGTCCATCATCAGAGAAGATAGGGAAAAGGATCCAAGTCAATATCAGGATAAATATTTGCACCGCTACCAGGTTGGAATTGGGAAATTAGGGAATTCTCCTTCTTGATTTTCTATTCCCCAACCCCGACAGAAATGTAACCGTTCACTCCCCTCCAACCTTGACCATTAGGGAGTGCGGTTGCCCTCACAAGGGGGGAGGGTTTTTAAACTTCCCCCGTTTACGGGGGGACGCAAAGCGGGGGGAGGCGAACGATTACGACAGAAATCTGGTGGGTGAGCAACATTGTTACGCCTTCCGTTTACCATAAAAAAAGAGAGCGCCTTTAAATAGGGTTTGCTCCTTCTCCTTGGAGATGCACGTCACTGTGCCGGTAAAGATGGGCGGTCTGGCTTGGAACAGACTTTAGAAAAAGTATACCTTTACAGTTGCGGGCCGGCGCCGGAATTTCTGACTGAAAATAGCCGGCCAGATCACCGGACTTCGCTTTGACTCTCGCCTTGACGAGAACGTCTTTGCCAGGAGATGTGCTTTTAAATATCTCAAAATTGCAGAAGAAAGAAATTTCACAGTTTAGTATACTTCATAAATTTCCTGGGGCATAGTGTCAAATGTCATCATTTAACCAGACAAATGTTACCTTGTAATGGCGGCAGGTTACAAGATAAAAGCGTGTGGCTTCCGGTAAGCTTTGTTCACTAGACTTGTTCCCTGATAAGGTTATCTCATTTGTAGGGCGCAGACAAGCGCGGATGAACGCGAAAAAAAATTAAATATTTGCGCTTGTCCGTTCTCGTCTGCCTCCTTAATAAAGCGTGTCCAAATTTTCTGCGTTGCTTATTGAGGAACAACTCTACTACATTTTTTTGGGAGAAACGGGGATGTATTCGCATAGGCCCTATTCTTGCGGTGACCGGCTTAAATCCTGGTTATACCAGCGGAGGTAAATTTCGGGCAGGGTGCCGTTCCGTTTAAGGCGGGTGAGGATGGTGTTGATTTCGGCCAGGAGGCGCTCTGTTTTCAACCCGTCCTGCGGAATGGCGGCAACTGTCAGGGGATGGGGGCGTAACCGTTCGGAATCGGTCACAATTCTAAGCGGCAACTCATTTTCGGTGATGGCTTGCTGAAAAACCGGGGCCGGGCCGTAGATGGCGTCTACCGGGATTGCCGGTTGATCTTCTGCCGGTTGGCCCATATTTCGAATGGCTTTTTGCACGTTGCTGAGTACAATCAGGTGGATGCCGGCGGGGGGCGAAACGAGCAGCGGTTGGCCCTGCGCGGTCAGTTCAGTTTCCGAAGGGGTGAGCAGCCGCTGATAGGCGCTGTGTTCAAATACACCCACCCTTTTGCCCGAAAGTTGTGAGACCGTTTGGATATTGCCGGCGGCAGGCACCAAGATGGCCGAGGGCATAGTGGCGTAGGGTACTGAGTAAACCAGCGGGGCCACCCTGTTTTCCTGCATCTGGTCAAACGGAACCAGCGAGGCCATGGCAATGTCCCATTCGCCGCGCCAATCTCCGCCGGCAATGATGGGGGGGTAGGCCTCAACCAGTTCCAGTTCCAGCCCCAACCCATCGGCAATGAAGCGGGCAACATCCACTTCCAGCCCGTTCAATGCGCCGCCGGTTGCCGCGTTGGAGAATCCTCTAAATACAGGGGGTGAAAACTCCGCTTCGGGCCAAACCCGTATCCCCACCCGGATGATTCCCTTTTCCAGCAGGCGGTCAATGAGGTCTGTGCCGTCGCCGGGTTGGATAGGGGGAATGAGGGCGGGGGTGGGTGTTGCCGGCGGGGGTTGGGGAGTGGAAGTTGGTTCACCAAAACCAATCGGTTGCCGGCATTGGGCAGCAACCGTCAGTAATAACAAAAGCATTGAAACAAGTTTGGGGCGGAAGGGCAACCGGAACATTTTTAACTACCTGTTAGTGTCACCAGGTTTTTGCCACAAAACTGGGCGGTTACATATGGCAAGGGGCAAGTTTTTACCTGTGACCTGTAACGTGCAACCTGTAACCAATTCAAGTGGCAAAAAACTAAAGACACTGCCACTATCTTAAAAAGACGCCTGACTGTGTTAAGCCAGGCGTCTTTCATTTGAGCATTAATTTGCAAATCTGTTTATTTATTGGGCATCGCGGGCGCAACGGAAGCCGATGTCGTCGTTGGCGCTGGTGTCGGGAGGTCCGGCGTTGCGGTTGTAGGTGGTTACCAGTTCACCATCTTCACCGTCAAACCAGCCGCCACCACGGTTCACGCGGTTTTCTTCGCCAAAGAAGGCATCAGCATCGGCGGCCTGACCTTCGTACGCCAGGAAATAATCGGCCACCCATTCGCGCACGTTGCCGGCCATATCAAATACGCCGAAGGGGCTGGCGCCATCACCAAAGCTGCCAACAGCGGTGGTGCCGCGGATGCCGCCTTCGTAGAAGTTGCCGTTTTCAGCCACAAAGCTGTCACCCCAGGGGAATACGCGGCCATCGTCACCACGGGCGGCTTTTTCCCATTCTGCTTCGGTGGGCACGCGCTTGCCGGCCCATTCGCAGTAGGCGGTGGCATCGTCCCAGGTTACGTACACAACCGGGTGGTTACCTTTGCCTTCGGCCACATCGGTGTAGTTCTTGCTGCTGTTTTCTTCGGCGTAACTCACGTAGCCGGTTTGTTCGGCAAACCAGGCAAATTCTTCGTTGGTTACTTCAAACCGGTCAATCTCGTAGGCCGGCATATCTACGCTGTGGGCGGGGCCGTTTTTGGGTTTGCTGCCATCCTGACCCATAGTGAACGACCCGGCTTCAATCAAAGCCATGTCGTCATACAACGGGCCGGCGGGAGCGACTTCTTCTGGGGCCGCTTCTTCTGTAGGGGCGGCTTCGGTTTCTTCTGCAGTTGCTTCAGCTTCTGTTGCTGCTTCGTCAGCGGGGGCTTCTTCTTCAGGTTCCTCGGCGGACTCTAACGGAGCAGGAGTGGCCGTGGCCGGTTTGGGTCTGGGCGTTGGGGTGGGGGGGGCAGGTTTA
>CAYWSS010000270.1:0-7637 GCA_964460505.1 uncultured Caldilineaceae bacterium
ACACGGATAAATAAAAATAATTAAAATCCGCGTTCCCTTGTATCCGTGAGTCATATCCAAAGATTCTCGCAGGTAACGCAATTCTTGTGGGATAATACTATAGCGCGGCCAGGCCGCAAATGAACAATGAGTAATGAGTAATGAGTAATGGGTAATTCTCGCCGCAAAACGTAACGCAAATGTTGCAAGGTAATACTATAATCAACTGGAAATTTGAATACTTCTTTAGGCAGTTCCGAAATTTAAATCATCCCAAAACTTGTTGCCAATTCACCGTGAAGCGTGAAGGGCAGTTTTATCACGCATCACGAATTTTGGGACAATTATTTTTTCGGAACTGTCTTAAGACATGCTGCGTTTTTCAGCAAACTGGAGGAAAACAATGAAACAAAAAACTTTAATTCTACTGTTAAATTTACTGGTAATGTTAACCTTTGCTCCCCCGGCCTTGGCTCAGGGCCCCGGCAGCGGTGGAAAATTTGTACTGGGCGATAACTACAAGCTGGAATCTGAACAAACCCTAAACGGCGACCTGATTGTATTTGGCGGTAATGTGTCTACGGCAGAAGGCAGTACCGTAGTTGGCGATATGGTTGTATTTGGCGGAAACGTCGATATTGGCGGTGCAGTTGGGGGCGATATTGCGGCTATTGGGGGTAACATAGATCTGGAGAAAAGTGCGGTTGTAGGAGGTGATATTGCTGTTCTTGGTGGCCAAATTAATATTGATGACGAGGCCGTGGTAAAAGGAAAAGTCGAAAGCCTGAATCAGTTTGACCTGGAATATGATCGACATAATCGGGATGAAGAAGAAAAGGAAGAAACGGAACAGGTTTCTCCGGCCCCTCCTTCATCTCCGGATTTTGATTTTGAACCCCACGACGCATACACCGGTTTTGACGATGCGTTTGGCTGGTTTGGCCGAATGTTGGGCGATTTAATCTGGACCATAACTCTGATTATTACGCTGGCCTTGATAGGCTGGCTGGCTGCCGCCTTTATGCCGGAGCAGATGATGACTGTCCGCAACACGCTGACCGAATCCGGGCCATTGAGCGCCGGTGTGGGGCTGGTAACGGCCATGGTGGCAACTGTAGTTGGTATTTTGCTCCTCCTTACCATCTGTCTGGCGTTTATCCCCATTATTGGTTGGATATTGTTGACCATCACTGCCATCTTCGGCTGGATTGTCATAGGTCAGATTTTTGGCGGGCGTCTACTGGCCGCCAGCGGGCGAGGGGATGCCGGCTTCATTACCTCCACCGTAGTTGGGGTATCGGTGTTAACCCTCCTGACCAAAATGCCGGTCATTGGATATATTCCTTGTATCGGTTGGGCATTGGGATTTGTTGGGGCTTTGATTGGGATGGTTTTAACCGTAGCCGGCCTGGGGGCCGTGTTGCTGACCCGCTTTGGCACCCGTCCTTACCCCACTACGCCCAGCTATGCCTATACCGGCGGCCCGTCACCGCAACCGTCTCGCCCGGCGGGTTCCGCCCTGCGCTGGACTGAACCGGCCCCGGACGTTTCAGAAGAAGATCGCTCCTCCTCAGAGGATGAACTGAACGCTCGTATCAAAGCCGCCTTGGCCGAGGCTGATGAAATTTCAAAAGAGGAGCCGGCTGACGATGAGCCAGAGAGTGGAGATGAGCCGGCTCCGGAGGAACCCGACGACGACCCTGACCCCGATGGAAAACCGGCAGCATAACCGGAAAGAATGTTGCAACTAACCAAAAGGTCATCGCCTACCGGCGATGGCCTTTTTTATTCCGCAACTTTTTTCGATTCGTAACGGCTATTTGGCATCCGGCCATCGGCGCGAACCAGGAACCGTTCGTATTCAAAGCCACCGCCGGTGAATTCTACCATAACGCCCCCCTTGTGTGGTTTCAGTTTAACCAACTCCTTGAGCCGCATATGCTGTAAAATAACGGCCAGTTGCTGCTCAGACAGTTCGCCTTCGTTTTCTCGCAGGGAGGCCAGTTTATCCAGAAAAATGCTGAACTTTCGGAGATCGTCAGGCGAGACGCCCGCAAATTGCTGGGCCAGCGCGGTCATTTTTCGGCCCCATTGAACACTGGCAAAATCGGATGGATTGAACATAATTTTTTTCTTTATCGAGTTTATTATTTTTCTCTACCGGGCATTTTTAATCTCACTAACATATACCCCTCCCCTTTAACAAAAAACAGGGAGTGCCGTCCATAATGGCGTGGGCCATCCAATTTTACGCTACTTCACAAATGCGCGCAACCGGAATATCGCAGGGTTGCAGGGTTGCAAGTCACAGGTCGCAGATTCGTTCATTCGCAGATTTGCAACTAACTTGCCAGCCGGCGGTAAAAACCTACAATACAAGCCACATCTGCTGTACCAAAAAGGACCTGATTTTGAGCCAGGTTGAAACTTCGCAACCCAATACCTCCTCACATTTGCGCCGCATTGCCGGGGCGGCCACGCTGGTGATGGCCTTGTTTGTGGTCAGCCGTGTGCTGGGGCTGCTGCGGGAAGTGGTCATTGCCCGCCAATTTGGCACCAGCGCCGGTATGGATGCCTATCTGGCCGCGTTTCGCCTGCCCGATTTTTTGTTTTACATGGTGGCCGGGGGGGCGCTGGGATCGGCGTTTATCCCCACATTTACCGGCTTTTTAACCCAAAAAGATATGCCCGGCGCGTGGCGGTTGGCCTCGGCGGTAATTAACTGGGTGCTGCTGGTACTCCTGCTGCTGGGCGGGATGGCGGCCATTTTTGCCCCGTGGCTGGTGCAAACCTTCTACGCCGAGTTCTCCGCAGAGCAGCAACTTCTCACCACCGAACTGATGCGCTGGATGCTCATTTCCACGGTGATATTTGGGGTGAGCGGGGTGCTGATGGGCATTTTAAACGCGCAGCAGCACTTTTTCCTGCCGGCCCTGGCCCCGGTTGTGTACAATACGGCCATCATTGGGGGGGCCTGGTTTTTGGGGCCAACCTGGGGTGTGCGGGGCTTGACTGCGGGCGTGGTACTGGGAGCCGCCGGCCATTTGCTGGTGCAAGTGCCGGGGTTGATTTTTGGGCCGCAGCGCATGCGCTACCGGCCGGTGCTGGCTGTTAAAGATGCCGCCCTGCACGAGGTAGGACAACTGATGGCGCCGCGCGTGTTGGGGTTGGCCGCGGTGCAAATCAATTTTGTCGTCACCACCATTTTGGCCTCCAGCCTGGCTACAGGCAGCCTGACCGCTCTCAATTACGGCTGGATTATTATGTTGCTGCCGCAGGGTATTATTGCCCAATCGGTGGCGACGGCGCTGTTTCCCACCCTGGCGGTGCTGGTGGCGGAAAACAAGCGGGCCGAGATGCGCCATATTTTTCTGACCACGCTGCGCAACCTGCTGTTCCTCACCCTGCCCGCCGCCGCCGGATTGGTGGTGCTGCGCCGGCCAATTGTGCGGCTGCTTTTGGAACGGGGCGCGTTCGATGCCGATTCAACCCAAGCCACGTCGCTGGCGCTGGGCTTTTTTGCGCTGGGGCTGGTAGGGCACGCGGTGGTCGAGATTACGGCCCGCGCCTTTTACGCTCTGAAAAACACCGGAACCCCGGTGGGGGTCAGCATTTTAACCATGGTGCTCAATGTGATAATGAGTGTGCTGTTGATGAACTGGTTTGGCCAACTGGGCTGGCTCTCACACGGCGGGCTGGCCCTGGCCAACTCGATTGCGGTTATGGTTGAGATGCTGATTTTACTGATTTTGCTGCGTCCGCTGATGGGCGGCTTAAATACGCCCGGCCTCACCCGATCTCTGCTAAAAATGAGTGTGGCCACTGTTGGCATGGTGGCAGTTTTGCTGGCGTTCAACGGGTTGCTGCCGGCCACCAACCCCTGGCCGGCCGGGTTGGGCGGCATTGCGCTGGGGGGATTGGTTTACGTGGGTATCGCGCTGGCGCTGGGGTTGGAAGAACTAAAGGTGATTCAGCGCAAAATATTGCGTCGGGTTGCCAACCGGTAAAAGAAGAAAGGCTCACTGCTCTGCCGATTCCCCACCAATGTCGCGATCCAGCAAATCGAGCGGGGTGGCGGGCATAAGCATGCTGCGGGCTACGGCCATCCGTTTGGGATTGATGGCCGTGGTGTGGGCGATCATTTTGGTGTAATCATCCGAGGCCTTGTTTTCGCGGCCCAGGGCGGCGTAACAGTCGCCGCGATTTTCGTGGGCGTACTGGTGCTGGGGATTGAGTTCGATGACTTGGGTGTAATCCTCAACCGCCTCCTGGTGGCGGGACATTTCCCGATACAGATTGGCCCGGTTGTAATAGGCGTAAACATAATTGGGGTTAAGCTTGATGGCTTTGCTGAAGTTGGCCAGCGCCTGTTTTAATTCTTTGAGTTCGGTGTAGGCCACCCCCCGATTAACGTACGCCGCCACAAATTCCGAATTTGTGGCGATGGTGCGGTCAAAATCATCGATGGCATTGTGATAATCGCCCATCCAGATTTTTGTGTTTCCCCGGTTGTACAGAGCGTAAATATTATCCGGATCAATTTGCAGCGCGTTGTAATAATCGTTCAGGGCATGTGCGTAATCTCGCAAGCCGGTGTGAGCAATTCCCAAATTAATGTACGCCGCCACAAAGTGAGGGGCCAGCTCCAGCGTCCAGTTGCAGTCTAAAACGGCTTTGGCATAATTTTCCATCATTAACAGGGCGGCGCTGCGGTTATTGTAGGCCTCGGCGTAATATCTATCCAGCTCGATGGCTTTGGTAAAATCGTAGATGGCCTGTTCGTAGTTGCGCATATTTACGTGAGTCAGGCCTCGTTTGTTAAAAGCGCGGGAGTCTTTCAGCGTTAAACTATCGGTTTCGGATTCAGGATCGGGGGCGGTAGAAATATTGATGGCTCGCAGCGCGGCGGCAAAATCCAGGGTGTTCTCAAATCGACCTTCCGGCGGTTTGGCCAGCGCTTTTTCCACCACGCCGGCCAGCACCCCTACCTCGCGCCAGAGCACGGCCAGCCCCTGTGGTTTTTCCTCACAAATGGCCGTTTCCAGCAACTGGTACAGTTTGGCCTGCGAGCGCAGTTGGCTGGTGCCGCCGTGGGTCAAAGCTTCCTCTTCCAACGCTTTCAGGTTGATGTAATGGTGCCCGGCCAGCATGTAATACAGCAACTCGCCAATCTGATAGACGTCGCTGCGAGCGTCCAGCGCTTTTCCCAGTACCTGTTCCGGCGAACTGAAAATTAAGGTACTGGGTTGAAATCCGGCCTGCGTTAAGCCCATTCCCCCCAGTAATTCCGGCACGTGAGCAATACCAAAATCAATGACCTTTGGCCGGCCATCGGAGGTTAGCAGGATGTTTTCGGCCTTAATATCCCGGTGAATAATGCCAATCTCGTGGAACTTTGCCAGTCCTTCGCAGATGCCAATAGTCAAACGGATACATTGCTCAACCGGCAATTTTCCCTCTTTATCCATTAGCTCCTGCAGGCTGCCTTCCGGCAGATATTCCATAATGGTGTAAAAGTGATTGTCTTCGATGCGCAGGCCAAAAATTGAAACCACGTTGGGATGCTCCATAGAGGCCGCCACCCGCGCTTCCTGAATAAACCGTTTGACTGTTTTTTCGTCGGCGGCCCGGTCCAGCAGTAACTGTTTAATGGCCACCCGTCGATCAAGCATGCGGTCTTTGGCTTCAAACACGGCGGCAAACCCACCCTGTCCCAGTTGGCGGATGATCTCGTATTCAAATATTCTTTGACCGGGTGATAATAACGAAATGAGATTGCTCCTGAAATTACAGGAGTTAGGAGCCAGGGTTTAGGAATTAGGGAAAAACGCTTTACCTAACCCCCTAACTCCTAACCCCTAACCCCCCATTGGCTCTTTTAAAACGTGAAACACGCAGGCATCGTGTCCCATGGCGTGGCAGGCTTCTTCGGTAATGGAGAACAACCGTCCGCCGCTAATCCACTTGAACGCTTCTTCTAAAAGGCCAATGGTGGTGTAACAGACAGGCCGGGAACTGGAGCGATTCCAGCAAGCCGGACAGCGGTTAATCGTGTAGATATATTTATCGGCTTCTTCGCCAACTTCTGTGATCTGATCGCTGAATTTACCAAAAGTTTCTGCAACCGCTCTGATGCCAACTTTCAGCTTGGCCGAAATGGGGATAGCCTTAAATGCCAGTTCGCTGGTTCCGGTAATAGCGCCGTACTGGGCCAGCCCGTCGTTAAATGCGGCCCGCCCGGCGTGCAGCATCAAGCCGCGTTCACCCCGGTCCCCGTACATTTTATTAAGCGTGGCGCCAATGGCTGCATAGTAAGCAAATTCAAAGGCCTTGGCAAAATTGTTGGCCGGTGGATAAAGATCGCTGGGAATGCCCGCCGTTTCAAAAACGGTCATCATAGCCTCGTGGCCAATGGTTTCCTCTATTGAAAGCACATGAATGCGCGCCATTTTGTTTGGATACAGAAACCCGCTTTTTTCTAAGGCCACTACGCCACCCCCAAACATTTGTTAAAAAATTGTACCATCTAATGGAAGGGCAAGCAATAGGACTAATAGATTGTGGAGAGAATATGGCCGGCAGAATCAAAAAGGCCGGTCAATTTATTGACCGGCCGGAATCAATGACCAAATTGCCATTTAATTTTGGGTAAAACTACAGGTCTACCTCGTGATGGCCGGTAATCAGCGCTACTTTGTGATTATTGTTGAGCTTGCGCAACTCGGCCATCAGCGCCTGGGCCTGATCCTGCTTTTTTAACTCAATGCCATATACCAGCTCGGTTAGCATCCCGGCCTGTACGGTCTCTACGGCAATCAGGTGGTACCGGTTCAGGTAGCTGCCAAACGCGCTCTCAAAGAGTGTTTCATATTTTAAATCGGCCGGTAATCGAATTTTCAGGATTTGCTCGCGCACATCTTTGGCAAACATATTCAGGGTAGTCATTCCCCACAGAATAAAGCTAATCATAAATGTGCCAATAATTGCCAACCCGTAAAAACGGGTACCGCAGGCCATACCGATAGCCATAGCAAAAAAGATGTAACCCACGTCTCGCGTATCCTTAACGGCGTTACGGAAACGGATAATCGACAACGCCCCCACCAGCGAGAACGCGCGGGCAATGTTAGAGCCGATGATCAGCATAATCAGGCTAATAATCATCGTCATCATAATTAATGTGTGAACGTAAGATTGGGTGTAAGACACGCCTTTGTAGGTAATCTTGTACACATACGCAATCGCCAGCGACAGCAAAAAACTGAGAATGGTGGAAAAGACAACGTCGCTAACGCTAAAAACATCGGTGTTATCCTGCAAGGCCGAAAGGAAGCTTGAAAAATCCATATTTAATTAGCCCTTCTTTGTAAAATTTATAATGCCGGGATAGACGGTTTCTGATGGTAAATGTTCAGTGAACCCGCTTCTGTCAACAAATAGCACTCCGGAAAAGTTTTCGCCCAACGATTTACGCAATACGCAATACGGATGTTATTTAGGAAAAAACTTTTCCGGACATCTATAACTAACGGGCACTATTATATTCCCATTGCTGTTTTTTAGAAAAATAATCTCCCCCCGGTTTGATAGCCGGCCTTTTTCTGCCGGCCTGCCCGCTGTGCTGATTAATTGAAGTTATTTTGCAGTTTAGTATAATA
>CAYWSS010000271.1:0-7629 GCA_964460505.1 uncultured Caldilineaceae bacterium
TACAAAAACAAAGGCCAGTGGGGCATCTTTTCCCACCAAACTGACTTCTCCGACAAGCTGCTAAGTACCTAAATAAGTGTATTACAGCCGAAATTTAATTTGACGAACGTTTGGCCGCCGCACCCATCAGCTCATAAATGCGGGAGACCATCTCGGCCGGGTTGGGGTGAATACCCTCAGTGACCATTTCGTTGGCATAAAGCTGCTCAATCAAAATATTGATGACCGCATCGTCGCCATTGGCCGCCAGCCGGGTCGAAAGGTCCTGCACCAGCGCATTGCCCCGGTTCACTTCCAGGATTTTCTTGGGCGCCTGATAATCCTTGCCCAAAAGCCGCTGCACCCGCTGCATGTTGACATTCATGGCGTCCGCCGGGTTTACCAGCCGGGCGGGGCTGTCGGTCAAAATCTTGCTTTCACGCACATCTTCCACCCGCTCGCCCAGCACCTCTTTAAAGCGAGCCAGCAACGCCTCAAACTCGTCGCTGGGGATTGCCTTTGCGGCCTCCTGCTCATCTTCCGACTTATCGGCTTCCGGTAAATCCAAACCGGCGTCATCAACATTTTTCAGCGGCTTGCCGTTGTATTCGGTCAGGCCAATCAGCATAAAGCTATCCAGCGGATCGGTCAGGTAGAGCACTTCAATGTCCTGCTTGCGGAAATATTCCAGGTGAGGGCTGCGCGACAACACGTTGTAATCATCGCCAATAATATAATAAATTTCTGTTTGATCATCCTTCATTCGCCCGGCATATTGATTCAAAGAAACCAGATCATCCACGCTTTCGCCCCGGCTGGACTGGAAGCGCAGCAGGTCGGTCAGTTTGCCTTTTGAGTCGGGGTCAGTGGCCAGCCCTTCTTTGAGAAAAGCGCCAAACTCGCTCCAGAAGGTGCGGTACTTGTCGGGATCATTCTCTGCCAGGCTGTTCAACTGGCCGGTAACCCGCCGCACCAGCGTGGATTTGATTTTATTCATCAGCGGCGTGGCCTGCACCAATTCACGCGATACGTTGAGCGGGATGTCTTCAGAATCAACCACGCCTTCAACAAAGCGCAGGTAGGGGGGCAACAGGTCTTTGAAATTCTCTTTGATCAGCACTTTGCGTGAGTACAGCTTTAGGCCAAAATCGTCTTTATCTCCAAAGATTTTGTAATCCTTTTTGGAGGGCACAAACAGCAGCGCGTAAAACTGCACCGGCGCATCGGCAGAGGTGTGGACCCGTAGCAGCGGATCGCCAAAATCAAAGGTAAATTGCTGGTAGAAGGACTTGTATTTTTCGTCATCCACCTCTCGGGCCGATTGTCGCCAGATGGCTGTTTGTTCGTTAATCTGGTTCCACTCAGTGGTAGGCTCGCCGCCTTCTTCTTCGGCGGGTTTTTCTTCTTGCAGGTAAACCGGGAAGGCCACAAAATCGGAGTGGGCTTTAACAATTTGCCGAATTTTGTAGGTTCGGCCAAATTCTTTAGCCTCTTCCTTTAGCTTGATTTGGATGGTGGTGCCCCGCTCGCTCTTTTCTGCCGGGCCAACGCTGTAGGTGCCGTGCCCGCTAGAAGTCCACTCCACGGCCTCGGCATCGGGCCGGTGGGAGCGTGAGGTTACTTTTACCTCGTCTGCCACCATAAATACAGAATAAAAACCGACGCCAAACTGCCCAATTACATCTGTCGTCACTCCCTGCTCTTTTTGGCCGGCCTCTTCCATGGCCTTGAGAAACTCTTTGGCCCCGGAGTGGGCAATGGTGCCCAAGCCTTGCACTATCTCTTCTTCCATCATCCCAATGCCGGTATCGCGGATGATCAGGGTATTGCTTTCTTCGTCGGTTTCAATCCAGATGCCCAGTTCCGCATCTTCGTCAAGCACGTCTCTATTGGTCAGCGTTTCAAATTTTATGCGGTTCAGCGCGTCAGACGCATTGGACAAGAGTTCGCGCAGGAAAATTTCCTGGTTGGAGTAGAGCGAATGAATGAGAATATCAAGCAGTTGTTGAATTTCTGCCCGAAATTCAACCTGTTTTGCATCGGGTTCTTTCACGGTATCGGCCATCTTTATCACCTCATTTGTTTAATTTTAGTTTGAAAAAGCAAGACACGCAATGGGGCTATAAAACCATTACGTGCCTGTGTAAATTTAGGGTTATGCTTCGCTGAACTCACCCTCAACCACGTTTTCGCCGTCGTCAGATTTGGCAGCGCCGTCAGGGGCGGTCTCGGCCCCCGGAGCAGCCGCTCCGGGTTGAGGGCCGGCCTGCTGATAAGCCGCCTGCCCCACCTGGCTGAGGGTTTGCTGCAAGGTTTCGGTAGCACTCACAATTCGGCCCTTGTCGTCCCCTTCCAGAGCTTTTTTTACATCTTTAACCTTCGCTTCCACTTCCGCCTTCAGCGTTGGGTCAACCTTGTCTCCCAGTTCCTTCAGCGTCTTCTCGCTCTGGTACACCAGATTGTCCGCCAGGTTCCGCGCTTCGATCATCGCTTTCCGCTCCCGATCCGCTTCGGCATTGGCTTCGCTCTCATCCACCATCCGCTCAATCTCATTCTGGCTCAGGTTGGTGCTGGCCGTGATGGTAATCTTTTGCTCTTTGCCGGTGGCTTTGTCCTGCGCGTTTACATTCAAGATTCCGTTTGCGTCAATGTCAAACGTCACTTCCACTTGCGGAATGCCGCGCGGGGCCGGGGGGATGCCTTCCAGCCGAAACTTGCCCAGCGTCATATTGTCGCCGGCCATTGTCCGCTCGCCTTGCAAAATGTGGATGTCCACCGCAGTCTGGTTGTCTTCTGCCGTGCTGAACACCTCGCTCTTCTTGGTTGGAATGGTCGAGTTGCGTTCAATCAGTTTGGTCATCACGCTGCCCAACGTTTCCAGCCCCAGGCTCAAGGGGGTTACATCCAGCAGCAGCACGTCTTTCACATCGCCGGTCAGAACCCCGCCCTGAATAGCGGCCCCAATGGCCACTACCTCATCCGGGTTGACGCCTTTGTGCGGCTCTTTGCCGTTAGTCAACTTTTTGACCAGCTCCTGCACCATCGGCATCCGGGTCGAGCCACCCACCAGCACAATCTCATCAATCTGGCCGGGCGAAACGCCCGCGTCTTTCAAGGCCTGGTTGAAGGGGGCTTTGACCCGCTGCAACAGGTCATCGGTGATTTGCTCAAACTTGCTGCGGCTCAAGCGCAGTTGCAGGTGTTTGGGACCGCCGGCATCGGCAGTGATGAAGGGCAGGTTGATTTCCGTTTCCATCACGGTACTCAACTCGATTTTGGCTTTCTCGCCGGCTTCTTTCAGTCGTTGCAAAGCTTGTTTGTCCTGCCCCAGGTCGATGCCCTGTTCTTTTTTGAACTCTTTCACAATCCAGTCCACAATGCGCTGGTCCCAGTCATCGCCGCCCAGCAGGGTGTCGCCACTGGTCGATTTAACTTCGATGACGCCGTCACCCACCTCCAGCAGGCTGACATCAAAGGTGCCGCCGCCCAGGTCAAAGACCAGAATGGTTTCGTCATCCTTTTTGTCCAGGCCATAGGCCAGGGCCGCCGCAGTCGGTTCGTTGATAATGCGGCGCACGTTCAGCCCGGCAATCTTGCCGGCATCTTTGGTGGCCTGGCGCTGGCTGTCGTTAAAGTAGGCCGGGGTGGTGATAACGGCTTCGCTGACGCTTTCGCCCAGATAGGCTTCGGCATCTGTTTTTAGCTTTTGCAAAATCATGGCCGAGATTTCCTGGGGGGTGTAGCTTTTGCCCATAACCGGTATGTTTACCCGCGGGTCGTTGTGAGGCCCTTGCTCCACCTGATAGGCCAGCTTGGCGCGTTCCTGTTCAATTTCGCTGTAGTTGTGGCCAATGAGGCGTTTGGCAGAGTAGATGGTGTTGTCGGCGTTGGTCACGGCTTGCCGTTTGGCAGTTTGGCCCACCAGTCGCTCTTTGTTTTTGTTGAAGGCGATGACGCTGGGCGTGGTGCGCCCCCCTTCGGCGTTGGGGATAACCGTGGGGTCTCCGGCTTCCATGACACTGACCACACTGTTGGTTGTTCCTAAATCTATTCCTATTATCTTGCTCATTTGTAAGCTCCTTGGCTTGGGTTTTACGTTTCACACAAGTGACCGGCACTTTGTAAAATGCCGGTCACTTTGATAGGTTCATTATATAGAGCAAGTATTAGAATTGTATTTGAATAATAAATTTTTTGCCGCAAAACAGGTTTTTATTTGAGACCGCGACTATTCCCTCGATTGTTCGATTTTTGGGCCGTCTCTCCGGCCAGCCATTTTGTAGTTGCCTCCGGATCATTCAGGGCTTGATCCAACGCCGTAATCAGCTCTAACTCCCGGTGATCCAGCTTCTGATCCTGCAAGCCGGTCAGTAATCCCTGATGGACACTATCTGCCAGCATCGACGTGAAGGTGTCTACCTCTACTGTCGTGTGATGGGGATCATCCAACGAATCCTTACAAGCCTGTTCGCTTTTGGAATGCCAGCCTTTGCAAGATAAAGGCCGATACGCGTAGATGCTGCAAAGATTATTCACCAGTAAGGGGCAGAGCGCTCTGGCCAGTAATCTTTCTTCGCCGTTTAAGCCTTTTACTTGCTTTGCTGCTTCTGCAACGCGGGCTTTCAACTGTTCCAGTTCTTCCTGTGCCAGGCTTTCCCTGAGATATTCGGCAATGGTAAATACCTCCGGTGGGGTACAGCCCACAGTGGTGTAGCAGCACCAGTGACAGCCCGCCTTGCAGGCAAAGTCCTGCCCCCCCAGAGTCAGCAACCCGGATAAAAACTGTCCGGCATTCAGAACCAACTCAATCATTGTTTCCTTTGATTTTACCGCTTCCAGAGTCTCATTGGTCGTTAGCCGCTCGCTGGTCTGCACGTATTGGTTCACTTCCAGGGGCTCCAAAGAATCCTTTCTTTTGAGAATACTGGCCTGCTTTTTTAATTTTTTAATAATAGGCTTCTGCCGTTGTTTCATAGCTACCCATTTTTCAGATTAAACGATTGTTTCATTGTATCACAAGGAGGGGCGAAAAAACATCGCAAAATGGTACCAGAGTATATTCAGGAACAGGGGTTAAATAACTGTCTCACTTGAAAATGTTACAATATTGGGTACTACGTATTTCCCATTGATATTGCTTCACTGGTGGATACTGATAAACTTGATCGTGTTGATATTTCGGTTTCATGTTACTCAGTGTGACCAAAATGTAAATCTGATTTTGATAATCGCATTGGATAAACCTTTGCCTGAATCGAGGGGGAATGGTATCATTCTTTTTTGAAATACCTTGTAGATTTTACGGGGGAGTGTCGGAATTGGCAGACGAGCATGATTTAGGATCATGTGCCGTGAGGCGTGCGGGTTCGAGTCCCGCCTTCCCCACCTATACAAAAAGGAATGAGTACCTCCAGCCGGAGATAAAATAATAGTCTCTGGAGCCGTGGGGGTGCTTTATCTCCAAATAGACCCAGGTTTCGGGAATTTACCTAGAGTAACGGTTGCGTTGATAGGTAAGTGTGTTTAGTTATTCGGAAAGCCTTACCGGGATCTGGTAAGGCTTTTTTGTTTGCGTCCGGTACCCTGTTTTGTCTAACACTACCCCAACTCGGGATTATACCGGTGGCATTTGGCAAAAATAGAGCAAAGGTTTCCTAAACCTTTTTTCAGCGGGGCTAACGATTATTTGTTTTTAAATTGATTGCAACAAACAAAGATCAGAAATCAAGAAAATGTAAGATGATTAATATGCTTGTTGATCTCTTTTTCAACGTTCCATCAATGTTGAGGTGATTGTATTCAGTATTTTACCGCCCATCCATAGTTGGGGCAAAAGTTTTTTAGTAGCCGGTTGTAGGAGGCTCTAAATGTCCAGCCAAACTTATCTTCCAATTAAAAAAGCAGCCAAAAGATATGGAGTAGAAGAAAAAGTATTGACCCAGCTTATTTCAGTGGGTATGATTGAGGCACGAGAAGAAGCGGGAGAAATGCTTGTGGTTGTTGACAAAAATGAAAATGTACAAGAACGTCGGACAAAAGAGGAAATTATTGCGACCAAATTTGCCCACTTAAGGGGACATCCGATTAGTGCCTCTGAAGCCAGCCGGAAGTATAGTAAAATTCACGGAATTCCAATTTCTAATCAATTATTCAGTCGTTGGGCTAAAGCAGGTTATATTACGGTATTGAAACGAGGTTATCGTTTGCAGATGGATGAAGCTGAAGCGGCTTACTGTGCCAATATTTTTACTCAGAAGCACAAAGAATACGGTGGACAGATGCGAGGGGTAAGCATATTTGACGAAGATGGTAATCCATATCGGCTAAAGTATAAGGAGATTGCCCAACAAAAACGAGCCCAGCGACACTTGATTCGTCAGCAAGGCAAAATGTGAGAAATGAATTGGAAATGAATTATAGTTGGTTTGGATGCACATCTTTGTCCGGCGCTTGTACGTCGGACTTTTTTTACCAAACTCTCCAATTGTGTCTTGACAGAATTGGAAAAATGTGTTAAGCTGGCTTTCAATAATATTTTTAGAGTCCATATGCCACAATAACACAGTCAGCTGAGGAATTTTTCCAGTAGGAGCGCAGCTCGATGAACGAACGAAGCATATCCCCGAAAGACCTCAACTTTATCCAGAGTCGGGCCGAGGTCAACCTGACCATTGTCGATGAATACGCCACTATGATGCGTGACGGGATTGCGTTTGACCCGGCCAGGGGTGTTCAGGATGATAATGGACAGGTCTATGTGTGGGATGGCTCACATCGAGGCGAGGCAGCAGGCAAGCAGGGATAAAATTGCTTGTGAGTGTCCAGGCAGGTACAAGGCAAGCGGCCGAATGGCTAGCTCTGAGTGCCAATCAGAAACACGGCTTAAGACGTACCAAAGCTGATGAGGAATGGATCACCAAAAATGCCTTGCTCAATTTTCCTGACCGTTCTGTTCGTGAGATTTATCGCCACACCGGCATCAATCGCCGCAAGATTTCCCGCATCCGAAACGAACTAATCGCATCTGGTGCAATTGCACCAGATAGCAAAGTGACGGTAACCCGCGGTGGTGTCACTTACCAACAGAATACACGCAACATCGGCGGCAGCAAGCACTCCTATGCCCCGGTGTGGGAATTGGAAGTAGCGCTGCGCAAATGGCTCTCTCGCACATCTGCGGATCGAGCAAGCCAAATCCGGGTGTTGGACGGAATAAAACAGAAAACAGCAGACGGACAACGCTATCTGGAGCAGTTACTCAATGGCGATATTCTGCCGGCGCCAAAACGAAAATCTGATGTAATTCAAGCATGCCACAACGTGTTGGAACAGTACCGACAGGCTAAACGGGCTGCAATGGTTAACACCGACAAGCACCCCGACGACACGCATATGCCAATCGAAACCCGGCATGGAGACCATACCAAGCAACCTAAAATAATTGGCGCTTCGCCAACCGGCAAACAGCCCAGATATCAGCTCAACCCCCAGGATTTCGAGTGCCCGCGCTGCGGGCAGGAGAAGATCGTTGGAGTTAATGGCAGCCGGCGCTGGTGCCTGAATTGTATGGCCGAGGGGGCAACCGCCGCCGAGTTTCTGGCTGAAGTCAACGCTGTTTGGCCACCGCGGGGGGAGCTTCAGTATCGTTTC
>CAYWSS010000272.1:0-7629 GCA_964460505.1 uncultured Caldilineaceae bacterium
TTACCCAATTGGTAATGGTAACATATTGCGTATTACGTACACCGTAAAGAGCAAATTTGTACGCAATACGCAATACGAGTAAACGGGCAAGTTAATTAATTCTCGTTTCTCAGTAAATTAGTGAGCCAGTTAGGTGAGTAAGCGGGGTGCTATGAACTCTGAACAGATTGTTGAATTTATTCTGGATACCGGCTGGGATGATTTGCCCGACGAAACCCGGCAATGGAGCCGCCGCTGCCTGCTTGACACGGTGGGAGTGGCGATTGGCGGGCGAAAAACACCGCTGTCAGCTATTATTTATGAGCACGTTGTGGCCGTGTACGGCGGCCGGCACACCCGGCTCTGGCTGGATGAACGAACGGTGTCCCCGCCGGGCGCGACGCTGGCCCACGCCATGACCATTGATGCGCTGGATATTCACGATGGCCACATGCTGACCAAAGGCCACGCCGGCGCAGCCCTGATTCCGGCGGCGCTGGCCGGCCTGTCACTGGAGTCGGATGGCCCCGTTTCCGGGCGGGAACTGCTGACCTCGCTGGCCGTGGGGTACGAAATTGCCATCCGGGCGGGCATGGCCCTGCACGCCACCGCCTGCGACTACCACACCTCCGGCGCGTGGAATGCGCTCGGCTGCGCGGCCATCACTGCCCGCCGGTTGAAAATGAACCCCGCGCAAACCCGCCACGCGCTCGGCATTGCCGAATATCACGGCCCCCGCTCGCAAATGATGCGCTGCATCGCCCACCCAACCATGCTGAAAGACGGCTCCGGCTGGGGCGCGTTCACCGGCATCAGCGCCGCGATGATGGCCGCCGGCGGATTTACCGGCGCCCCGGCCTGGACGGTTGAAAAAGAGGATGTTGCCAAAATATGGGCAGACCTGGGGCAGCGCTGGACTATTTCCGAACAATATTTCAAACCCAACGCCATTTGTCGCTGGGCCCAACCCGCCATGCGTGGCGCTCAGCTTCTACAGCAAACCCATGCAATTCCGGCAGAAAGTATACGCCGTATCCGGATATCAACCTTTCACGAAGCGAGCCGGCTGACCGTTCGCCGCCCGCAAAATACCGAAGAGGCGCAATACAGCCTGCCGTTTGCTGTGGCGGCGGTGCTGGTGCACGGACGGTTAGGGCCAGATGAACTGAATGGAACGGCCCTGGAAAATCCGCAGGTACTGAGTCTGGCAGAGCGGGTAGAATTAGTGGAAGCCGACGCCTTCAACGCTCGCTATCCCGCCGAGCGGGTGTCACGGGTGGAAATTGAAACAGACACCGGCGAGTGGTTCGATTCAGGGGAGGTGAAACCGGATTGGGACGTAACCGCCCCGCCCACTGATGTAGCATTGCGGGAGAAATTCCGGTGGGTGGCCGGTACTATGTTGCCGGAAGCACGCGTCGCCACGCTGGAGAAGTGCGTCTGGCGCTGCGCCAAGCTGGACAATGCAGAACAAATCAACGCGCTTCTGGCAGATCGACCGGCATAGGCGACAGTTTTTGCACATTACACAACAACGCCTTGTAAACCGGGAAACCCGAAATGGGGTCACGGTTGTCAAAATCGGTCAACTCGTTGACGTTGGCCTGCTGCCACGAAGCCGGCCCCAGCGGCCCGCCGCCGCCCATGTTGACCTCCACCACGCCGGGCACGATATCCTCTGTCACGTGCGCCCGAAAACGAACGCGCCCCCGAGGTGAGAATACCTCCACCTCATCACCCGATTCGATGCCTCGTGCCAGCGCGTCTACCCGGTGAATGTGTACCAGCGGGCGCGGCTGCCGGGCAATGAGCGACGGAATGTTGTGATGCTGCGAGCGGAACGCCGATTGGGTGCGCGCCCCGGAATTAAAAACCAGTGGATAGTGGCCGGCCACATCCGGCGCGGCCAGCGGCCCTTCGACCGGTTCGGTGTACACCGGCAGGGGATCGTACCCGTACTGCCGGAACCATTCCGAGGCAATTTCAAATTTGCCGGTAGGCGTATCAAAGCCTGGCTCGCCGTCGGGTCGTAAATCACCCGACTCATATTTTCGGTGGCGCATTTTAACGGTGGGATATTGAATCCCCTCCGGATGCGCCCGCAGCGCCTCGACGGTTGCGCCGGTGTTTTTGAGAGCGTATTCAATCATGGCCGCCTCGGTCTGCGGCCAGAGATGGCCGTATCCCAGCCGCTGCGCCAATTTGGTAAAAATCAGGTAATCGTTTCGGGCCTCACCCTGCGGCTCAACAACCTTTTGCCGAAGCTGCACGTATCCACCGTGAATCGCATACGAGGCAATCTCGAAACCCGTGGTAGCCGGCAGCAGCAAATCCGCAAATTGGGCGTCGGCAGTGGGGAAGCGATTGACCACTCCCAGAAAATCGAGCGCAACCAGAGCCTTTCGCCACAGCGCAGGATTGGGCCACGAGGTGAGCAGCGAGGAGCCGCTGACAATCATCAAGCGGACAGGGTAGGGCTTGCCCTTTAAAATTGCTTGCGGCAGCATCACGGCGTGGGCCTCTTTGCGGGTTTCGTAATAGAGGGGATACTCATCAGCGCCGATGGGTTTAGGCCCGGTTGCGGGCGGGCCGGTGAGCAGGCGATTCAGTTTTAACCGGTTGGGCATTTTAAACAACTTGCCGCCGGGAACATCCAGATGGCCGGCCAGTGCCTGCAAAATCCAGGCTGCTCTGATAGCCTGCACCCCGCTGTTCGAATATTCCAGCCCGCTGTACATCAAAATTGAGCATCCCCCGGCTGCGCCAATTTGGCGGGCCAGCGAGCGGATGCGCGCTGCCGGAACCCCGGTAATCGTTTCTACGCGGGCCGGGCCGAACTGCTTAACGTAGCTGCGCAGTTCTTCAAATCCGTGCGTCCAGTGATTAACAAAATGCTCATCGAAAAGAGCTTCTTCGATGAGCACGTTTATCATTCCCAGAGCCAGCGCGCCGTCGGTGCCGGGCCGCACCCCCAGCCACTCGGCGCGCAAAGCTCTGGCCGTTTCGCTGCGCCGGTGATCGATGACCACCACTTGCGTTCCTCGTTTTTGCGCCCGCTTGATCCGGCGCAAATTGATGGGAGACGAGTCCGTGGCCGGATTCTCGCCCCAGATTAGAATCAAATCGGCATTGGACAGATCTTCTTTGACGTTGCGAATATAATCGCCAAAACAAGCCCGGGCGGCAATCATGCCGTAGGCCGCGTAACAGAGCGATCCCACGCCGGTGGCATTGGGTGATCCCATTGGAAAAAGGACCGCGTTGGCCGATGACTCCACGGTGCCGCCGGGGGCGAACATTTCATTGAGGCCAAATTCAAAATTTCCCCGGCCGCTGTAAATGCAGTTGGCTTCCGGCCCGTACTGTTCGGAAATGACACGTAGTTTTTCCACAAGGATGTCGTAGGCTTCATCCCAACTGATCCGCTCAAACTTGCCTTCTCCACGTTCACCCACGCGCCGCCGGGGGTGCAGGATGCGGTCCTGTGAGTAGACAATTTCCCGGGCCACCACCCCGCGCGGGCAAACAATGCCGTGCGGATGTTCTTTGATGGGGGTCAGGTACTCAATTTTGCCGTTGATGAGATGCACGTTTACCCCGCAGCCGGCGGGACAGATGCCGCAAACGCTGGGGACAACCTCGTGAATGGAATCTTCGGGAACGGTTTTGGGGGTTTTTAATTGCAGTGCCATTTTTACAACCTCGTTACATCAATATGGAACCTCCGGATTTTAGGGTATAAAACGTATTGCATACTACGTGTTGCATATTTTTCTTTTTACGAAATACGCAGTACGCAATATCCAAATTCTGCCCCATAAATCCCGGAATATCCATCTACGTTTTTAATATTTTCTCAATTTCATCCTCAACAGAGTCTGGTAAGGGTTCAACCTTGTGTTCATCCATCAGGGAGACAGCCACTTCGCGTGCCCGCACATTTACATCGGACGCGCCCTGCTCTTGCCACGGTTCGAGCCGCCGGCGGTCAAAAACCGTGGGCTGCCAGAATTCGCGCCAGTGGGCAAAGGTGTGATCCTGATCCAGAAATTGGCCGCCCGGCCCAACATCATCAATTACACCCAACGCCAACGTCTCGTCATCCACGCGAACGCCGGCTGTAAAGTGGCGGGTCATCCCGATAATCTCGTTGGTAATCACCATCAACTCCGGCGAATTGGCCAGCCCGGCTTCCAGATACCCCACGTCGTGATTAAGGTTGGTTTTGGCCAGAAGCGCGGTTTGTACCGCAAATTGCGTGTCTGCCGCGGCTTGAGCGTCAACAACCTTACTGTCGCTGTG
Organism: uncultured Caldilineaceae bacterium; assembly: GCA_964460505.1. Lineage (GTDB taxonomy): Bacteria > Chloroflexota > Anaerolineae > 4572-78 > J111 > J095. Next base: position 4,282 of record CAYWSS010000272.1, read on the forward strand.
GCCGGAATAGCCCCACACCGGCAGGTGATAAAAGCGGCCCATTTCGGCAGCCATCAGCCGGGCCAACTGAAATTCCGGCGCGCCGTAAACGCTGATCATCGTTTTCATATCCATGTGATGCACCCCGTGCCCGTACAGGAACGGCGCCCCCGGATTTTTTAGCTGGTGCATGACCAGGCCGCTCAACATTTCTGCGTTGCCCAGCGCCACGGCTCCGGCCAGGGTGACGGGGGCCGTGCCGCCCATCATTGGGGCGGGCGAATGTGTCACCGGGAGGCGATGCTCTGCGGCGTACAGCAGCTTTTCGGTGGCTTCCAAAGAATGTTGCAGCGGGGTGGTCGGTTCGCTGTAGAGCAGCAGGGTGGGGTACCGGGCCAGTTTATCCATGCCGCCGGCCACCGCCCCGGCCATGGCCCCGATGGCTTCGATATCGGCCAGATCGTTACAGACAAACACAATGGGTTTGGTGCTGTTTTGCAACATGGTGGCAAATTGATGCCGAAAGTAAACCTCACCCGGCACATCGCGCGGAATGCCGACCGACATGACAAAACCAATCTCCGGCAGGGCGTCGCACATGCGCATCACATCGGCAATGTCTGCCAGTTGAAAATCGCGCCGGGCGCCGGTTCGGGGGTCCAGATAGCGGAGGGTGTCGGAGCCGGGGCCAAAGTAGACTTCTTCTCCGTCCAGCTTTACGGCTACTTCATCCGTGCCGCGTTTGTACAAATTAAACGATTCCGGCGTGGATGCCAGCGACCATTCCACCAGCGACGGCGGAATCTTGACCAGCTCATCGTCCACCACTGCGCCCGCATCTTTCAGCAAATCAAGCCCGGCCCGGCAATTAACCTCCACCCCGGTTTGATGCAGAATTTGGCAGGATGTCTGGTGAATGCGCAAACAGGCCTCGCGATCCAGCATGCTTAATTTTGGTTTGATGGGGGGTAAATTTGATAACAGGGCGTTATCCTGTTTCATTCCCGGCTTGCGTCGCTGACGAGATGTCATGGGTGTTGTCCTCTCTGTTCAATGTACTAAAATGTGGTGAATTTTGACACAAGTGGCCGATATAATCGGACGGTAACACAATAGGCTCAACATTCATTGTTGAGAGGCCCAGGTATTTAACATTCAAGCAGAATGCATTTTTGATCAACCGTTAGGGTTTGACGTGCGTCTGAAAATGACGGTAAAATTCGCACCAAAATTGATGACTTACTCGCCGGTTTAGCTTGAGGAAGGTCAGCCAAAGCGCTGAAGCGTTTCAAGCAGTGCGTGATTGAAAAAGTTTTGTTGCATAATACGCAACCCTGTTCCTGTATTACTTACCTCTATTTTATCCCATTTAGCCGCGCGTGTCAACGGAATTTTTGCCGAATTTGCCCCGAATTTCAGAAAATGGGGACACATTCACTTTGCCGAAAATAATTGACAACTTAAAAAGTTGAGAAACACAAAACTGCCGGGTATAATAGATTTCTTCCATTTTTATTTGCGGCAGTTAACCGTACTCCACAGTTACCAGTTAAAGGAGCAAAACGCGATGATCGGCGGGACCCACGGAAAAATATTGCATGTAAATTTAAGCAGCGGGGAGACTCACATTGAGCAACCGGATGACGAATTTTATCGGCTGCTGGTGGGGGGGCGGGCGTTGGCAGCCTACTTTTTGCTGCGCGATTTACCGCCTCACACAGATCCGCTTGGCCCGGATAATCTGCTCATCTTTGCCCCCGGAATTATGCAGGGAACCAACCTGCCCGGCTCGGGGCGGCATGGCGTGGGCGGCAGATCGCCCTTAACCGGAGCGATTGCCAGCTCAGAAGCGGGGGGCTGGTGGGGCCATGAATTCAAACGAACCGGGTTCGACGCGCTGGTTATTTGCGGGCGGGCTGAAGCGCCGGTTTATCTCTGGATAAAAGATGGCGGGGTTGAAATTCATTCCGCAGCGCATTTGTGGGGCCTCAAGACGGCGCCGGCCCAGCGCGCCATCCGGGACGAACTGGGCGATAATCGGGTGCGGGTGGCTCAAATTGGCCCGGCCGGCGAAAATCAGGTGCTTTTTTCGGCGGTGATGCACGATATCAATCGAGCCGCCGGGCGAAATGGCCTGGGCGCAGTGATGGGCTCAAAAAATCTCAAGGCTGTGGCGGTGCGTGGCACCATGAATGTTCCCGTGGCAAAACGCAAACAGGTTGCCGGCGTGGCCAAATGGCTGGGCGCAAATTACAAAACAGAGGCGGCCTGGGCTGCTGCCGGCATTGGACGCGGCACGCAAGATTCATTAACGGGGCTGGCTTACGCGGGGGGGCTGCCGACCCAAAACTTTGGCGAAGCGGTTTTTGAAGAAGCGGAGATGTTGAGCGGGGAACGCAATTACGAGATGTTTCTCAAAGAGCGGGATACCTGCCAGGCTTGTCCCATCACCTGCAAACAGATTTTTGAACACGACGACCAGAACCCCTACCGCAAACTCAATCCGGAGTACGGCGGGCCGGAATATGAGTCGATGGCGGCCCTTGGCCCCTACTGTCAGGTAACCGATAATTTAGCCGTAGCCAAAGCCAACGAGTTGGCCAACGCCTACGGCCTGGACGCAATTTCTACCGGGGCGGCAATTGCCTTTGTAATGGAATGTTTTGAAAACGAAATTGTGTCCATCGAGGATACCGGCGGGCTGGCGTATCGCTGGGGCGATGCGGATTTATTGGTTCGATCGGTGGAAATGATTGCTCGCCGGGAAGGATTTGGCGATGTGATGGCCGAAGGTGTGGCTCGAATGAATAAACGGTTTGGCCCGGAAACAGATGCCTTCAACATCACCGTCAAAAACCAGGCGTTGCCCATGCACGAACCTCGCCTGAAGGCTGCCCTGGGGGTGGGATATGCGGTTGCGCCGGTGGGGGCCGACCACATGATGAATGTTCACGATACGGAATTTGCCCGGGCCGGCAGCAGTTTAGACCGGGTCAATTCGGCTCTGGAGCATAAAATTGAACCGCTTTCGCCAAAAGTACTCAACGAGGACAAGCTGCAACTTTTTGCCGCAGAATTAAACTGGATGCACTTTCAGGATTGCGCCCTTAATTGCCACTTTTATCCCTACAACTACCAGCATATGGCCGACGCCCTCTCCGGCGTTACCGGCCAGGCGTACGGCATCCACGATATTTTGACGGTGGGGGCCAGGGCTCAAACGTTGTCTCGCCTGTTTAACCTGCGCGAAGGATTTACGGAAGCGGATGACAAACTGCCCAAACGGGTCATGAAAGCCTTTAAAAAGGGGCCGCTGGCCGGGGTGGAAATTACCGATGAAGCCTTTGCCTGGGCCAGACAGCGCTACTA
>CAYWSS010000273.1:0-7620 GCA_964460505.1 uncultured Caldilineaceae bacterium
TGTTTGAGACCGCGCAGCATCTCAATGGTTTCTTCAACATTGGGTTCTTCGACAAAGACCGGCGCAAAACGACGCTCCAGCGCCGGGTCTTTTTCGATGTATTTGCGGAATTCATCAAGCGTGGTGGCCCCAACGCAGCGCAATTCTCCCCGGGACAGCGCCGGTTTCATCATATTGCCGGCATCCACCGCGCCCTGAGCGGCTCCGGCCCCAACAACCGTGTGCAATTCGTCAATAAAGAGGATGATTTCGCCCTGCGCCCGCTGTATTTCTTCCAGAGCATTTTTCAGACGTTCCTCAAATTCGCCCCTAAAGCGCGAGCCGGCGATCATCGCTCCTAAATCCAGGCTAACCACCCGCCGCCCCATCAATGTTTCCGGCACGTCGTCATCGGCCAGCTTTTGGGCCAGCCCTTCCACAATGGCGGTCTTGCCGACACCGGCTTCACCAATCAGCACCGGGTTGTTTTTGGTGCGCCGGGACAACACCTGGATCAACCGCAGGATTTCACTATCCCGCCCAATGACCGGATCGAGCTTGCCTTCAAGGGCCATGGCGGTCAGGTCGCGGCTGTATTTTTCCAGGGTGCGGTATCGCGTTTCGGCCTGCGGGGTGGTTACTTTCTGGCCGCCGCGCATTTCTTCGATAACATCGCTGATGGCCGCTTTGGTTACCCCAGTTTCCTGCAAAATCCGAGCAGACGGCGTGCCGCGCTCACCGCAAACGGCCAAAAAGAGATGCTCGGTTGAAATATATTCATCCTGCATATTTTTGGCTTCTTCCTGAGCGTTATCCAGCACCCGCTTCAGGCGCGGGGTGATATACACCTGCCCCACGGCCATATTGACCATGCCGCCCACTTTGGGCGCAGCCGCCAGCACCTGGTCCACCCGATCCATAACCATTTCCGGGTCAATTTTTAATCGTTCCAATATTTCCGGCACAAGCCCGTTGGGTTGTTCCAGCAACGCCAGCAGCAGGTGTTCGGTATCTGCCTGAGAATGTTGGTACCGCTGCAAAATCTCGTACGCCCGCATAGCAGCATCCTGGGCGCGTTCTGTAAATTTATCAAATCGCATCATAACGACAATTACCTCAAAGTATGGAGTGATTCTGTATACTATACTAACATTTTACTAGATTAGCATTAGAATCATAATTGAGCTGCGACTTTGGTTTGGGGGAGGCGGGCCAGTGATGTGTGACAAGTGATGTAGTTTTATCACGCATCACGCGTTTTATGAAAGGATTTTGATAGCGAAAAGTGTAAACCAATCTCCTGCTCTATTTCAGGCCAAATGTGTAGTGGTCAATAAGATGCTGAACATTTTTACTTCACGCAAAGTCGCAAGTCGCAAAGATTTTAATGCTTTTCTTGGCGTTCCTGGCGGCTTTGCGTAAAAATTTCAAAATTCTAATTTGTTCAACATGACCCTTACAATTTCAGGTCAAATGAAACAAGGCCCAAGTAAGGAGCTATTACCCGCTCGTAGTCAGCCTTGCAACGATAGCGGAGTGGTGTTAAAGCGGCACTCCACTGCGTTGCGCGCCTGACTACGAGCAATTTTATACGAGGATAAGAGGAAAAAACTGACTACTGACTACTGACTACTGACTACTGCCGGTGGTTCTGGCAAACACTACACCTATTTATGTCGTTGAGATCGGCGGTGCTGGTTGTTGCTGCCCGGATTGCCACGGGTGTAACTGCGCTTGCGGGGTGGCTGCGTCTTTTGGGGCGACTTCGAATGATTTTGCTGGAATTGGCCTTCCGGGACAAACGCGCCGTAGTTAAAATCAGGTAACCGCCGCCGCTCGATCCGGGTACCCAGCAGTCTTTCGATATCCCGGATCATCTGCGCATCGGCCTGCCCCGCAAACGTAAACGCTTCACCGTTTTGGTGAGCGCGGCCGGTGCGGCCAATGCGATGCGTGTAAGCATCAACGGTATCGGGGATATCAAAGTTGATTACGTGGGATATATCCGATACGTCGATGCCTCGCGCGGCCACATCGGTGGCCGCCAGAATATCGTATTTTCCATCGCGAAAGCCGTTGATGGCTCGCTGGCGCTGATTTTGAGACATGTTACCTTGCAAAGCCGCGGCGCGAAACCCCCGCTTGTCCAGATCGCGGGCCAGGTTACGGGCGCGATATTTGGTGCGGGTAAAGATCAGTACCCGGCCGGTGGCTGTCTGTTGCAGCATTGCCAGCAGCAAGCTCTTTTTAAGATTGTCAGGAACGGGATACAGCGCGTGAGACACGGTTTTGGCCGGGGCAATCTCACCAATCTGAACCGTGACCGGGTCTTTCAGGATATTGTCTGCCAGCTTGCGGATATCTTGCGGCATTGTGGCCGAAAAGAAAAGTGTCTGGCGCTGGGCCGGCAGCAGCTTGAGGATACGCCGGATGTCGGGCAGAAAGCCCATATCACACATGCGGTCAGCTTCATCCAGCACCAGCACCTCCACCTGCGACAGATCGATAGCGCCATCGCCCGCCAGGTCCAGCAAGCGGCCGGGGCAGGCAATAACAATCTCCGCGCCACGCCGTAATTGCGCCACCTGCGCGGGTTTACTGACACCCCCGTAAACAGCCACGCTGCGCACTTTGGTATTTTTGCCAAAATCGGTACTGGCCTGATAAATCTGCTCGGCCAGTTCGCGGGTAGGGGCAACCACCAGCGCCCGCACGCGGCGCAGCGGCCCTTGGGTTAGCCGCTGCAAAATAGGCAGGGCGAAGGCCGCGGTTTTGCCGGTGCCGGTTTGAGCCAGGCCCATCACATCCCGCCCGGCCAGCACCACCGGGATGGCCTGCTGCTGAATGGGGGTGGGCGTGCTGAAACCGGCAGCCTTAATTCCGGCGGCAATGCGCTGATCGAAAGAAAATTGTTCAAAACTCACTAAGTATACTCCTTGACTGTGGGGAGCCAAGTCGCACTCTCAGCTCGATAATGTTTGTAAACTCCTTGCCAACACCGTAGCTAAACGGTTGCCGGCAAAGCAAACGGTTATTATAGCCGTAGCCGCGAATTGCGCCAATTTTCAATTAGGCGGAAGATTTATGTCACTGTAAAAGATTGGGGAAATGTGCGAGGAGAAATCAATGGAACAAAAGGTATATTCCCACCGGTGGTTACAGTTTTGAAACTGTAACCAGATGTTTGGCCGAGTTAACCCGGCATTTACCTGTTCCGGTTGCACTTCCTTCGGTCGCCGGAACGATCATCAACCTTCCTTACGAACAAATACAACCAACTAAGAATCAACGCTGACATTAAATTTATTCATTGCGTTGTCCATGCCATCGGTCAGGATTAATTGAATGGCCTCCACGGCACGTTCGCAGGTAGTCACCATCGCCTCCCATTCGGCGGGTTTAAACTTTTGCAGCACAAAGGCTTTGCCCGGCATCTGCCCCGGCGGGCGGCCAATGCCCACCCGTATGCGGGGGAACTCCTGCGTGCCCAAATGCCGGATTACACTGCGCATGCCGTTGTTTCCGCCGGCGCCGCCCTTTTTGCGCAATCGCAACGTGGCTGCGGGGGTATCGAGGTCGTCAAACACCACCAGCACCCGCTCGGGCGGCACTTTGTAGAAGCGGGCAATGGGGCCTACGGCTTCGCCGCTGAGGTTCATGTAGGTTTGGGGTTTAACCAGGGCCACTTTTACCCCGGCCAATTCTCCACGGGCAATCAGCCCTTTGCTGCGTTTTTCATCAAACCGCAAGCCGGGATTGTCCCGCACAATGGTATCCAGCACGTGCCAGCCGGCATTGTGGCGCGTATCGATATATTTTTTGCCGGGGTTGCCCAGCCCCACAATCAACCATTCCACCGGGCCGGAGGCATGCGTTTTGGGTTTGCGCCCAAACAGAGGGAATGACAGGGGCACGTCTTATCGACCTCGCCGCCGTTCGACAATGCTCAGAATAAAACGGCGCAACGCCGAAAAGAAACCAAACAGCAGGAAAATACCCAACATCAACGCTCCGCCGTACAGGCAGGCATCCCACAACGGGGTCAGTGAAAAACCACTGACCGTTGGAATGAAAGTGGTATTTTCCTCCGGGTCTTCCAGGGGAGGCGTGGTAGGCACAGGCCGGGGGGTGGGGGTATCCACAATGGGCTGATCGATGACAATGGTGGGGGTAGGCGGCAAGTGGGTTGGCGTGGCCGTGGGCGGGCCGGACGAAGTGGGTTCGGGGGTGGGGGTATCGGTGGGCAGGGGTTGCGCATTTGAGACAACTATCTGCTGAGAAAACGCCTCGGAGTAGTTACCGTCCAGCCGAACCACCCGCAGGCGCAGGGTGTAGCTGCCATCGGGAATCACGGTAGTATTCCAGGTTTCCAGCACCCCGTCAACCACCGGAGCCTCGTGAATTTGACCCACAATTTGCCATTGATTGCCGCTAACCGGCTCCGGCGAAAATTCGACAATATAAAATTGAAACGACGGGTAATCGGCGCTGCCGGTAATTTGAACCATATCGCGCAGCACGGTGTTGCTGGCGGGGGCGGTGATAACGGCCAGGTCCTGCTGCCTGGCCGGGGCGGCAATTGCCCCGGAGAGTGGAACCAGCCCCAGAATACCGGCAATAACTATAAGTAACAAGGGGAAACGTTTTTGTAGCATAAATTTACACTTTTTCTTCATTTCGATTTGATGTAATCTGATTGGAGATTGGCATCCCGGCTCAACCGGCCATTTATTTTTGCAACGTGCAACCAATAATTATACAGTAAAAAACTGGCCTCACCCCACGCAAAAGCCGCGCAAAGCAAATCATTTTCCCTACGTTTTATATTTACCAAAGTTCAAAAGTTTAACACGATACGCGGGTAAAGACAAAAATGGTAATGGTGCGCTTTGGCTGCACAAAAAAATAGCCATCCTGTTTTAAGACGGCTATTTAAGCAGAAAGTCGGCGTTTTAACCTCGCACCAGTTGTCCCTTTACCACCAATCGACCCAGATAGCGGTTTTCTTGCTTATCCCAATTGCTGCACGTAATCAAGGTTAATTGCCCCACGGTGGTGGGATACGTCACTTCCACGGCTTTCCGGCCAACCGTTTGAATATCGGTGACAATATATTGAAATCGCTGCCCATCCTGATACACATACAAAATATCGTCAGGGGCTAGTTGAGACAATCCAATAAACGGCCCATCGGCCCCGGAGTCCAGGGTAACGTGCCCGGCCAGCACTACATTTCCGTCTGAACCGGGGGCTGCCGTACCTTCCAGATGCCCCACATTGTCAGTGAGATGGCTAACTTTCCAACTTGCGTTTTCCAGTGGCGAATGAACCACGGCGGTATCCAAATTTAGTTTGGGGATAACCAATCGCGCGCCACCTTGCGGGGCCACAGCAACATTCTCTAACGCATCAGGTTCGGCTGCTGATGCCTCCGGCAGCGATACCGCTTCGACAACGACAGCGTCATTTGGCGCAGCGGGCGGGGAAGCCCCCGTTTCTTTAGCCTGAAGGGGCACAGCGGCTTGTGAATCTCCATCATCACTGTCTGGCACTACAGGTTCCGGCAAAGGCGGCGTAACTTCAACATCCAGGCGGGACATTACCGGAAATATGCGCGTAATCCGTTGTTCAACAGGCTGCCCGCTTAATAGCCATCCGGTCAAGCCGCTGCACGCCGTTAAAACCACGCAAACAGATATAAATAAAACTAAACCTAAAGCGCCAACCGTAACGAGTTTGTGTTTCACAAACACCCCCCCACGCCTGCTTAATCACCCGGTTTTATATTGCAGAGTGTTGCATAAGTCATCTGACTATCTGAGCGTACATTAACAATTCAACATTTGAAGTAAAATGGGGACATCTTTAATAGAAAGGAGGTGTTCCCATGGCGAAAAAGAAGAAGGGCGCTGGTGGCTCAGGCCGGAAGTCTAAGCCCCAGCCAGAATTCCGCAGCAAGGTAGAAGACGAAATTGTAGACCAGTTACTCTATCGTTTTGTGGGCTTGGTCAAGAAGGGATTAGAGTTGATGTTAGACGAAGCTTCGGAGCTGACCCGCACGGAATTTCGGCAGAACCCGGCCTTAGCCCATACAGCCGGGGATATTCCGGCCCTGGTGTTGTGGGCAGCGGTGATGGCCTACGAACTGCCTTGGCCGGAATTCTGTCAGCATGTCTTGCGGTATCCGACCTGGATGAGCTTGTTGGGCGTGAAAACAGAGGCAGATTTGGATCGCTTGAGCCTGGATATGGGCAATTATGGGGTGCGGTTGATCGAGTTGGCAGTGCATGATGGTTTGAAGGAGGGCGATAAGCAGGATCGGCGACCGGCAGAACAGAAACCGAAGGAGCAAGCTGAGTTTGCCGAGTTCATTGGGGCTTCTCGGGTCCTGAAGATGCTCAAGAAACGGCTGCGGCCATTTCTGAAACGATTAGATCAGCAAGACCCCCAGCAGCCCCGCCACCGACCCCGCAGCTATCGCAGCCGCTCCTTTGTGCTGGCCGATTTGTTGCGCTGGATGTTGGGCTTGCAATCGACCGATGACTTGATCCGTAAACTCAAACAGCATCCAAACCTGGCTGGCGCAGCCAACTTCAAACCGGGAGAAATCGCCAGCAAATCCACCTTCAGTCGCCGCCGGATGGTAGTCCCCTTGGATGACTTGAAGGCGATCTTGCATGAGTTGGTCGAAGTCCTCAGACGCTGTCAGGTCATTGACGGTCAAGCTTGGGTCATTGACTTGAGCCGAGTGCCCACTTACAGTAGCGTCAGTAAGAGTTATCCGGATCGACCCAACGGCAAGAGTGACCCTGAGGCCGCCTTCTGTGGTTACCCTGACAATGATGGCGGGCTACAATTCGGCTACTGCCTGTTATGGGTGGTGGATTTCAAGAGCGAACTGCCAATGGCTGTGATCTTCGGGGCCGGTAATGCTCAAGATAGCCCCCTGGCTCTCCCGCTCCTGAAGCAAGCCTGTGCCGAACATCCACAGTTGGCCCATCGCTGCCGCTATTTCATTGCTGATGGCGGCTATGACACCCTTGACATCTTCGACTTCATCTTGCAGCGGTTGCGCGCTTTGCCGGCCATTACCAAGAACCCCCGCAATGCACCCGACCCGCAAGCCGACTTGGCCACCGACGACTACTGTGTCCTGCGCCGGCGGACGCCCTTGTACATGGCTCTCTTTCACAGCCGCACCAGCATTGAACGCACCAACAGTTGGGCCAAGTTGACCTTCAACCTTAAGTACCACAAGCACCGGGGCTGGCAGGCCGTGGAACGCTGCGTTCTCTTTGCCGCTATCGCGATGCTAGGGGTCGCCTGGGTTGCCGTCAAAACCGGCCAGCCCGATAAGATCCGCTCTGCCCGGACTTGGATCAGTTGCACTTAGCGCAACAGTGCAACAATTACATATTTTCATGGCTCCGGCCAGCCAGCAACTGCGCCGGGTTAGGTCCCCCTGTCTCCTGATCCGGTTGGGGGCCACTCTCGGAACCCTCACAGCCATAATTACCCTCTTTTTCGGGCAGTTTTCTTCCGGCAAACAGGAATTATATGGCTGACTGCCACTTTGCCTAGCTTCATAATGCTGAATTGTTAATGTGCTACTATCTCAATAGGGAGTTATGAGACACTCTG
>CAYWSS010000274.1:0-7619 GCA_964460505.1 uncultured Caldilineaceae bacterium
GTTGTTGCCAACGTTTAAGATCGGGAATTGTACTGGCAGCATTAGCAGCTTCCTCTTCAGACATATTCATTTTATCAACCATCATCTTTTTAACTCGCTCGTCCATCTCACGTGCGAAAATCGCGCGCACGCTCACACGCACCGCGAGACAATATACACTGCCATCGTTGTTTTTCGCCAGGATCGCCATGGTATTAGCGGTAAACAGGCCCTGGCAGGAACCGGCGGTGGGACAGGCGTTGTCTTCACACATCATCAACTGCTTCTCATCGATGACGCCCGCCTTGTATTGCGCCATCGCCTCAAACGTATCGAACATTATCAGCTTGTCCGAAGAACTGGCTCTGCGGCGTGTGGCGCAGCGCGTCCGGGTGTCGCGCCAGGGGCCGGTGCTTCAGGTAGATGTTCCCCGCGAGGATGGACAGGTGGTGCGCCTGCTCAATCTGGTCAGGCGGGTCAAGGAAGTGCCCCGCCAAACCGCCATTCTGGGCATGGATGAAACCGGCCTGCCGTTGCTCCTGCGGCTGCCCTCGCCGGACGTGGCCCACGTGTTGGTGGCCGGCACAACCGGTTCCGGAAAAACGGCGCTGGCGCGAAGCATGGCCTTGTCTTTGGCCATGCACAACCGGCTGGGTGAAATTCAGATGATTTTTATTGACCCCAAAAGGAACGGCTTTGACCCCTTTGTTTCTTTTGCCGAAGGGGGATACGTGTTGCCGCACCTGCTGCGGCCAACGGTCAGCGATATTCACCAGGCCATCTTTCTGCTGGGAGAGATGGTGGAAGAAATGGTACGCCGTGACCGCGAGAATATTTCCGAACCCCGGGTGGTTATTTTTATCGATGAGTTGGCCGACCTGATGGAACAGGGAGGCAAAGCGATGGACCGCTTGATGACCCGCCTTACGCAGCGGGGGCGGAGTGCAGGGCTGCATATTATTGCCTGCACCCAAAAGCCGCTGGCCGCCAGCATTGGCAGCCTGACCCGCAGCAACTTTCCGGTGCGTTTGGTGGGCAGTGTGGCCAGCGCAGATGATGCAAAAATTGCGGCAGGTATCCCCGGTACCGGCGCAGAAAAATTGTTGGGGCGCGGCGATTTTCTGTTGGTGGCCAAAGGGCACACCACCCGATTTCAGGCGGCCTACGTCAGCGAGCGTGAAATCAGGCAAATTATGGGCAGAATGGGAAGCGGACGTCGTTCGCAAAAAGTGTGGCTGGCACAAGAGGAAGAGACAGCGCCTCTGGCCGCCACCGGCACCGCTGACCGGCATTCTGAGACTCAGCCCCCGGAACTATTCTCTGGTAACGGAAGCAGGCCACCAAAACCGGCGACCCGGTTTAAATCAAAACGGCGCGGCCTGGGTTTGATGCTGGGACATCAACTCCGGTTGATTAAGTGAAATCCGGCGCGGTACGAACCTTGAAAATAGCTAAGAGCAATGCCCTGTGAGGTGAGCAATGAAAAAATTCTTTTATGTTTTCGGTACAATTTTTATTTCCGTCCTGGCAATTGTTATTGGAACCCGAATTAGCGCCGATGCAATGGCTGTAATCATTGGCATCATCTGCGGTGTATTGGCCTCAATTCCAACCAGTGTAATATTGGTTTGGGTCTTACGCCAGCGAGACCGTCAATTAGAGGCGCAGGTCGGGCCAAACCGGTTTGGTGGAGGGCATTATCCGCCGGTGGTGGTGGTAAACGGGCAAGGCACCAACGGATACGGTGGCACTTTGCTGCCAATGCCGTCTCTTACCGCAAGCCCCACCGCACCCGGCGGCCGCGACTTTAAAGTCGTGGGCCAGGAAAATACCGAAGCCTCGGGTGATTTTCTGCCCCCATTTTGGGACCAGGTGTAGGGTAAAATGATGGAAACCGTAAGAATGTTGGAATGTCGCTCAAATCTGTTTCCGGCCAAATTTTATTGGCGCGGGCGGGTCTACAGCGTTGATGCTGTGAACGAATGTAAAACCTTCATCCGGCGGCAGGGGCTATCGGATGCCGATTATCATTTCTGGGTTCGCAGTGAGGGTAATCAAATGCATCTGATCCATTCCCTCCATTCAGGGCAGTGGGCATTAAAACGTGATTGAGAGGTGACAACATGCAGGAAGGATTGTTGTGGTTTGATAATAATCCAAATCGAGCGTTAGCAGAAAAGGTGAAGCAGGCCGCGGCCCGGTACAAAGACCGGCTTCGGAAAAAACCAACGGTTTGCTACCTTAATGTTGACCAGTTTGATGGCGCAATTGAAGAGATCAACGGAATTTCTCTGAAACCGGCTGCAAATATTCAACCCGATTATTTGTGGATTGGGGTTGATAACCGGCGGCAGCGAGCCAAAGCTGCTTAATTTGATTCTCCGTTTCCTGACAGAATGTGTTATAATTTAATCCATCCGGGGATTCCGGTTGGCCCTGAGCCGCCCGCAAAAACCGGTCGATTGATTCGATTTGGCTGGTAAAAATTGAATCTTTTTTACGCACAGATGCCCAAATTTAGTCTGTGCGTTTTGCGTTACGGGTGTCGCTGTTTGGAATAGCCCCAATTTTACCTGTCAGGAGGGTGGAGTTTATGAAATTTTCTATTCGGGCCTTAAAAACATATCACGAAATGATGGACGTGCATCGACTTCAGCAGAAAATATGGGGATTGGCTGACCCTGCCTTTGGCATCTATCCGCCGGTAATGAACACTGCCGCCAAAAATGGCGGGGTTGTGTTGGGCGCATTTGATAACGCATCCGGCAAAATGGTTGCGTTTCTTTTTGGGTTTCTGGGAAGGGAGAGCAATGGCCCGCTGAAACTTTGCTCGCAGGTGATGGGGGTTTTGCCGGATTGGCGCCGGGCCGGCATTGCCGAAGCCCTGAAGCGGGCGCAGCGGAAACAGGTCTTGAAGCAAAATTTGCCTCTGATTACCTGGACGTTTGACCCGTTGGAGGGGCCAAACGCCAATTTAAATTTGCACAAACTGCGGGCCGTCAGCCGGTGTTACTGGCGCAACGTCTACGGCGATGATTTTGGCCAACTAAACGCGGGTCTTCCCACGGACAGGCTGCTGGTTGAGTGGTGGATTGCGGGCGACCGCTTGAAAACCGGCACTGATTTGTCCGGCAAAACGGCTGCCCCAATTTTTAAAATTGAAGGGGTGGGCGGGCATCGAAGAATTGGTAATTTTCAACGTGACCTTAAATCTGATTATTTGTGCTTGGAATCCGTAGCCGATATTCATCCACTTAAGGTAGCGGATATGGCGCTGGCGCTCGATTGGCGGCTAAAGGTCAGAACTGCCTTTGAAGCTTATTTTAAGCAGGGATACATTGCCGTCGATTTCCACTCGAAAATTGACTCAAGTACGGGCGAGCGCCGTAACCGGTACCTGTTGCAAAAAAGTACGCCTGAGTTACTGGCAGAAATTGGAATTACATCCTGATGACAGATGCTTTTGAACACGGTCAACATTGGCTGATTTGGGATGGAATATGAGATTTTTGAGGGAGAATCGTCGCCTGGGTCAGGCGTAGAGATTTAGGCGGGCGCTTTTATGCGGTACCCTTTCAAGACTGCCCATCACCACCGATGACACCTCGACTATTTGCGGCGTGTCAGGATGCGGTTCACGTTATCATGGCAAAGGGAGAGATTTTGCGGGCGGGGCGGGCCGCTCTGTTTATTTTGGAAGAAATTGGCTATCCGGCGTGGCTGGTTAGGCCGTTTACGGAGGGGCCTCTGATATTGATTTCAGAATGGAGCTATCAACTGGTTGCTCAGAATCGCTCCTTTTTTGCCCGATTTCTCTTTACGGCAAAGAGAGAGTGATTAGCCGGGAGTTACGGTTTTACGCTGTCTGGGGCTGAGGCTTCTTCGGCCAAAGATTTAAAGACCTCGTTCTTTTTGCCGATTTGGGCTAACACCTGCTGTCGCTTTTCTGCATCAAAAAGCGTCGTTGGATGGATGAGTTTGCCCACCAGCTTGAAGAATGCCACGACATCCCCCACCAGTTTCATAATCAAGTTACTAACCGTTTGATTGCGGAAACCGGCCAGCCAGGCCAGCACCAACTGAGCCATAATCACAGATGGAGAATCAATGACCGGAGCCGCCCCCCCTGAACTGAAAAGCGGCTGCAGGCTAAGGTACCCGGCAGCGACCAGAAAATACATAACCACTCCAAAAACGCATCCAACCGCAGGTTGAACCAGATAGAGCATCAGATGCTGACGGTCAAAATCCTGCTCAAACGATACGTGACGGTAGAGGTCGTTTAACATGCCAACAACCCCACCAATTCCCCCGGCAATTATGGCAGGCCAGGCGGCCAATACCAGTGTGGTGGCTATATTATTGGTTGGGGAAACCTCTGCGACCTCCGGTGAAAACAGTGATACGCCCCATGCCAGATTGCCGGCCAGCCAGGCAACTATCCAGGCCACCCCATAAATAAGGATGAACACCCCCCAGGTGTAGGACCATTGAACCATCAACTGCCGGCGTTTGTGCCACACCTTAAACGACAACGGAGCATCTTCACCGGGCTTAGTCTGCATTTGCGGCTGTTCAACATCTGTCCCTTGCAGGGCAGCTTTGAGGCGAGCAAATCCCTGCTGTTGATAAAAACCGGCCGTCCAGGCTAACAGCATTGTCAGGGCGGTAATTGTAGAAGAAGACAAACTTTTGGCCAGGAAAAGTTGTCCGTTGCCAATGTAATTAACCAGCAATGTGGCCGGCAGCAGCGCCAGATAAAACGTTAAAATTCCGGCAATCAGGCCAGTAACAGGCTGGATAATGTAAAGATACCAGGGTTGGGCAATAAAATTTTGTTCTCTGGAAATATGGCGGCTCAGGCGGGTTAACATTGCTGTTGCCCCGCCGGCCCCGCCGGCCAGCCCCGCGGAGATTGTAACTCCGACCAATTGCATTGCTACCCCGCTGCCGGAAAGGAATAGTTGTCCAATACCAGCAAAGCTGGCAAAGGTAATGCCCAACCAGATCAGGCCATAGAAAAACAGAACTATTCCCCGCGAATAAGAATAGCCAAATAAATTCTTGCTGTTGGTTTGACCGGCCATCATAAAAACTCCTCCCAGTCTTAACAATTATTTACAGTATAAATGAGGTTTCAATATTATCCAAGTTATCAATGTTATGTCTACAAAAGTCTCAACCTGGTTTGCGTAAATTACCTGACAATGATTTTTTGTAAACTCTAACCAATTGCTGATAAAGTTCATAGAAATTTCCTGCCGTTCCGTAGTAAACTTGAAATAATTCTGTACTTGGATTGTCTCTTTTCCTTAAACCCTTGACCTGAACACGCTTTTTCTAAAAAATTTGATACCTTAACAGCTAAACAAAGAATCTTTTCAGGCAAAAATGAGATGATCCACCCCACAGTGATTTTAGCACAGGAGAATAGTGATTGTTATGGGGCACAACTGCCGCAAATGCCTAATTAGAAGTCGATGTATTGCCGCCAGCGATAATACTCCCAATGTAAAAAAAATGTTGTATCAGGCATTTCAATCGCGGACTGATACATCTTCAACTACTGAGTGGCTGCGGGAGAACTGCCTGCTTGAAAATGCAGAAAGAGAAAGCCAACGCATGCCGGAAGTGGCCCCTCCGCGCCGGCCCGCTCTGGGCAAGCGTTTGCGACAGGGCCGGGATATTAAAGATAGCGGACATAAGCTTGATCCTGCCAGGCTGATTGCCGGAACAACCCGGTATGTGGGCTATAAAGAAGTTAATGCCCGCTATCAAAACCGAAGTAAAAATCCTTGCGAAACTGACCCTTTTTCAAAAACCCGATTACAACAGAACCACCTTCAATCTATTTTAAACACACCGCCAACCAGCCAGTTGGCAGCTCAAGCTCCCCCCTGTTGGTTAACCGTTGAGGGCACATGGAGGCATATTTCTTTGCCTCGTAACGACGCATTGGTGCTGGGCCACTTTGACCCCACCATAGGGGTCCCCCCCGATGTAGATTTAACCTATGAAGATCAGGGCCAGCACCTCATTTCCCGCCGGCATGCCACTATTTCCGGCAGGAACGGCAGGCACACCGTTGAAGACCTGGGTAGTATGTCGGGAGTTTTCCTGAATGGCGAAAAGTTAGGCTTTGTCCCCTCGCGTATCCTGATTCCCGGTGATCACATCAGGCTTGGGGCCATAAGGTTGATTTATGATCAGATCCCTGATGTAGTGCTGAGATCTTTTTCAAACCACAATATCAGGCATACGCTAACTGTTACTGCCACCGCTCAGAAAATAATATTGCCCCCCGGTAAATCAGCAGTCATTGGCAGGGGAGATAATCAGGTGGGTTTTGCGCCGGACATCGATTTGCAATCTTTTGGCGAACTATCAAGACGCGTTTCACGGAGACATGCCCGTATTCAATGGGAAAGCAGCAGGCCGTATGTTGAAGATATGGGCAGCGGATTCGGTACCCGATTGCGTGGCGGAGTCCTTCCTCTTGGCGAACTTGTGCCATTGGTGCCGGGTGATCACATCTGGCTGGCCGGCTGCGTACTGGCCTACGATGTTGAGGTTCCAACATCCGCCAACATGATCAAACTTGATGAATTATCTCTGGAAACCCATTCCTCGTGAGTTGTTCTGAACACAACCATATTTTGCATAACAGCCATACCTTTTTCAGGCCACTGGATTTATTGGTGGTCTGTTTTTGTTTTACCGCCCTGTAAATAACGCATTGATTTTGACCCGCCTCGCAGTTTGTAGTATTGTTTCCCAGCAGCTATTAAAAATAAATTGGGGGTGAACACATATGTCGCAAGATGATCCTTACATTCAATTGGATCAATTTATGAAGGTTACCGGTCTGGTTAGTACCGGTGGACAGGCGAAGCTGGTTATTCAAGGGGGAGAAGTGTTACTGAATGGGGAGGTGGAAACCCGTCGAAAAAAGAAACTGCACGCCGGTGATGAGGTAACGTTTTCTGACCGCACATTTAAAGTGCGCTTTGAGGAGCCAGCCGCGTGACCAAAACAATCAATCTACTCTCCTGGAATGTTAACGGAATTCGAGCCGCCCACAAAAAAGGATTTTTGCCCTGGCTGGCCCAGGCCCAGCCGGATATTCTTTGTTTGCAGGAGACCCGGGCCGAAGAGCAGCAACTCTCCGCAGAGTTAGCCCGGCCTGCCGGGTATCACACCTTTTGGAACAGTTCCAAAAGAAAAAGAGGGTACAGCGGCACGGCGCTGCTTAGCAAAGAAAAGCCAATATCTGTGCAATTTGGTTTGGAAATTGAAGAGTTTGACCAGGAAGGGCGCACGATCATTGCTCAATTTCCTGATTTTACGCTGCTCAACTGCTACTTTCCCAACGGAGGCCGCGACCACAAACGTGTGCCCTTTAAATTGGCTTTCTACGATGCCTTTTTGGAAAAGTGTGAGAATTTGCGTAATCAGGGGCAGCATGTAATTTTTTGTGGCGATGTCAATACCGCTCATAACGAGATTGACCTGGCCAACCCAAAATCCAACCAAAACACTACCGGTTTTCTTCCCCGGGAGCGGGCCTGGATGGATGAGGTTGTTGGCACCGGCTACATCGACACATTTCGCCACTTTTATCCCGAATTGACAGGCCAGTA
>CAYWSS010000275.1:0-7605 GCA_964460505.1 uncultured Caldilineaceae bacterium
TGGTTCCCACGTTGACGTGCGGCTTATCTCTTACAAATGTTTCTTTCGCCATGTGTTTATCTCCTTCATTTTGCTGTCACTGGATTCAGAAGCAAACTTTTTAATTATATGCAAAGCACTTTTTTTTGCAAATTCAAGCGCTCAACCCAAAATAAATAGGGCAACTTAACGCCCTGACAGGATTTTTTCCTTCAGGTTATCGGAAACGGGCTGGTAGTGATCAAACTCCATGGTAAATGTTGCCCGCCCTTGCGTACGCGACCGCAAATCGGTAGCATAACCAAACATTTCTGAAAGCGGCACAAATGAATTAATGGCACTTACCCCACCTGCGCGGGGTTCCATCCCTTCAATCATGCCACGCCGCGAAGACAGATCGCCCATGACATCGCCGGTAAACTCTTCCGGAGAGGTAGCCTCTACCTTCATCACCGGCTCCAGCAGTACGGGTGAGCCTTTTTGCAGCGCTTCTTTAAAACCGATTGAGCCTGCAATTTTAAAGGCCATCTCAGAGGAATCGACTTCGTGATAGGAACCGTCAACCAGGGTTACTTTTACATCTACCACCGGATACCCGGCCACCACCCCTGTGGACAGCGCCTCTTTTACACCGGCTTCTACCGCAGGGATATACTCTCGGGGAATAGCCCCGCCAAAAATCTTGTTCTCAAACTCAAAGCCTTTGCCTTTTTCCAGGGGTTCAACTTCCAGATGCACGTCGCCAAATTGACCGCGCCCACCAGATTGGCGAACAAATCGCCCTTGGGCCTTTGCCGGCCGGGTAATCGTTTCTCGATAGGCCACCTGTGGCCGCCCCACACCGGCTTCTACCCGAAACTCTCGCTTCAGGCGATCTACCAGCACCTCAAGATGCAGTTCACCCATCCCGGAGATTTGAGTTTGGCCGGTATTTTCATCGGTCCGAACCTGAAAAGTAGGGTCTTCTTCGGCAAGTTTTTGCAACGCAATGCCCAGTTTGTCTTCGTCAGCCTTTGTTTTAGGCTCAATAGCCAGGCTGATGACCGGTTCAGGAAAAGTGATCGTTTCCATGACTACCGGGTGCTTGACATCAGAAAGCGTATCGCCGGTAAATGTGCGCTTAAGGCCTACTACAGCGGCAATGTCGCCGGCATATACTTCTTTGATTTCCTCACGCGTATTGGCGTGCATTTGCAGCAACCGGCCCACGCGCTCCTTTTTGTTTTTACGGGTATTCAAAATCGATCCACCGGCCGGCAGTTGGCCGGAATAAACCCGCACATAGGTCAGCCGCCCCACAAACGGGTCGGTGACAACCTTAAACGCCAGGGCCACAAACGGGTCTGCCTCATCGGAAAAAACAGTTATATCTTTATCGGTAAAGGGATTTATGCCAATTTTTGGCGGCACATCTTTTGGCGACGGGAGGTAATTGACAACCGCATCCAGTAAACGCTGCACCCCTTTATTTTTTAAGGCCGAACCACACAGCACCGGCACAATATCGCCGGACAGAGTTGCCACGCGCAAAGCGCGGATCAATTCATCTTCAGTGATTTCTTCGCCTTCAAGGAATTTTTCGGTGAGCATATCGTCAGACTCGGCCACCTTCTCAACCATTGCTTCCCGTTGAAGCACTACCTCATCATACATATCTTTGGGAATAGGACCGGCTTGAGATTTAGTGCCCAGGTCATCAAGATAGAATATTGCTTCCATCTTAATGAGGTCAATTACTCCCCGAAAGTCCTGGCCATCTCCGATGGGGAGTTGGATTGGCACAGGATTTGCTCCCAGCCGGTCTGTAATCATACCAACGGTTCGATGAAAGTCAGCCCCGGTGCGGTCCATT
The DNA here is from genome assembly GCA_964460505.1 of uncultured Caldilineaceae bacterium. Taxonomy (GTDB): domain Bacteria; phylum Chloroflexota; class Anaerolineae; order 4572-78; family J111; genus J095. The sequence continues at coordinate 1,832 of CAYWSS010000275.1, forward strand.
TTGTTGACTAAACAGATGCGTGGCACCGCAAAGCGGTCGGCCTGTCGCCACACAGTTTCAGATTGCGGTTCAACACCGGCCACGGCATCAAACACCACCACCCCACCGTCTAATACGCGCAGAGATCGCTGCACCTCGGCGGTAAAGTCAATGTGCCCCGGCGTGTCAATAATGTTAATCTGATGCTTGTTCCACTGACAGGTGGTAGCAGCAGAGGTAATGGTAATTCCACGTTCCTGCTCCTGCTCCATCCAGTCCATTGTTGCCGCGCCATCGTGAACTTCACCAATTCGGTGAATTTTCTGAGTATAGAAAAGAATACGCTCAGTAACCGTGGTCTTGCCGGCATCAATGTGAGCAATAATCCCAATATTTCGTGTTTTCTCTAAAGATTTCTTACGTGCCATGTTCCTGTCACTAATTCACACTATTATCGACACGCTGGTGCATCACCGCACTAGGGCAATTAAAAATCCAAAACCCTTTAAGCTAAGACACCACGCAGGGTCCTGGATTTTTTTCGAGTCGCTCTGTCATTGAGCGACGCAGCAATAGTCAAAACAACTATTAACTAATTAATTAGAACTACATACTACCAGCGGTAGTGAGCAAAGGCGCGGTTTGCATCCGCCATTCGGTGGGTATCTTCCCGTTTTTTAACGGTGGCCCCTTGATTATTAGCCGCATCCAAAAACTCAGCAGCCAGCTTTTCAGCCATTGATCTGCCGGAGCGAGACCGGGCACTGCTCACCAACCAGCGCACGGCTAAACTGCGCCGGCGCTCGGGGCGCACTTCCAGCGGCACCTGATACGTGGCGCCGCCAACCCGCCGCGGGCGGACCTCAATCTGAGGGGTAGCATTTTTCATAGCCTGCTCAAATACCTCGATGCCCGGCTTTTTTGCGCGCTCTCCTGCAATATCAAGCGCACCATAAAAAATAGTAGCCGCTACAGTCTTTTTTCCGCCCTTCATCAATTTATTAATGAAGCCGGAAACCAACTGGCTGTTGTACTTTACATCAGGCTCAATATATCGCTTTTGCGCTCTGTTTCTTCTAGCCATACCTATTCCCAATTCATCAAAATTTGCATCAAATATGCCACGGCTGGAACGTATCGATTACGAGACAATTATCCTTGACCTCAACCAACCACTCTACTACTTAGGACGTCTGGTGCCGTACTTGGATCGACCACGGCGTTTTTTATCAACCCCTGTGGTATCTAACGCGCCACGCACAATGTGGTAGCGCACCCCAGGCAAATCTTTAACACGGCCGCCGCGCACCAACACTACAGAGTGCTCCTGCAAACTGTGCCCTTCACCCGGAATGTAGGCTGTAACCTCAATTCCGTTTGACAAACGAACACGAGCAATTTTACGCAACGCCGAATTAGGCTTTTTAGGAGTCATGGTTCGCACCTGAGTGCAAACACCCCGCTTTTGCGGAGAGCCATCACTCGGGTGCATCCGCCCCTTCAACGCGTTAAAAGTAAACCGCAGTGCCGGCGCTTTTGTTTTTGTTTTTTTAGCTTTACGCCCTTTACGTACCAGTTGATTTATTGTTGGCAAGGAATCGCTCCTCTTTACTGATAATGTTTTGCAACCTGGAAAATTTAAGTTTTCAGGCACTAGACGAGGCCACCAAATGATAAAATTTTGGTGGCCTCGATGTTTATAAAGCTGTATTCGGTGGGCCGGGAGGCTACTCTCTGGCGCTTTTCCCGTCAGGTCTCGACGAAACCCACACACGAAGGTCGAGTATATCACAGTAATAATGTTGTGTCAAATGAAATTTTTCGTTTTGACAGCCAACCTCTGGCGCAAGATCGACACAAAAGCGGCTTCTACGCTATATGTAGTATTACTGGTTAACACATCTCCTATATAACCGAAAAAACGGATTTTTTTTGTTTTTTTATTGCCCAAGATCCAATATTCTGACTGGCAATTTACCGCCATTACCCCAGGTTTAAAGGTCCGGCGGCTATTATTAAGCAACTTCCCGTCCGGCATATTGGCGCTGGTAATATTCCTTGTAATGGATGCCGTCTTTTATTTTGCGCCACCACCCCTCATTATCTACATACCACTTTACGGTCGCTTCCACGGCTTGCTCAAAGTTGTGTTTACTTTTCCAGCCCAACTCCTCAATTTTGCTGCAATCCAGAGCGTAGCGGCGATCGTGGCCCGGCCGGTCCGTAATAGGTTGAATAAGGCTTTCCGGCTTATTGAGCAGTTTTAAAATTAAGTGAGTTAACTTTAGGTTTGTGGTTTCCACGCCGGTTCCCAGGTTGTAAATTTCACCAGGTTCACCTTTGCCCAGCACCACGTCGATGCCCTCGCAATGATCCAGCACATATTGGTAGTCGCGCATTTGCAGACCGTCACCATAAAGGGGCAAGGGTTTGTTATCCATAGCATTGGTTACAAATACCGGTACTACTTTTTCAGGATACTGGTAGGGGCCAATGTTGTTGCTGCCCCGGGTAATTGTAACCGGCACATTAAAGCTGGTGTAGTAGGCCAGACACATCAAATCGCCCCCGGCTTTGGCTGCGGAATAGGGGCTGCGGGTGTGCAACCGATCCGTTTCAACGGAACGCCCTTCCGGCACGGCCCCGTACACCTCGTCGGTACTGATTTGGTGATACCGTTCGATCTGGTATTTTTTAGCCGCTTCCAGCAGGATAAACGTACCGTACACATCGGTTTGAATAAAGCCTCCCGGCTCCATCAGCGAACGATCCACGTGAGTTTCGGCGGCAAAGTTCACAATGGTGTCAATCTCATGCGCTTGCATGACCCGGTCAATAGTATCCGCATCGCAAATATCACCCTGTACAAAACTGTAGCGAGAATCATCGGCTACAGAGAGCAGGTTGTCCGGGTTGCCGGCGTAAGTCAGTTTGTCAAAAACCACAAGATTTAAGTTGCTGTACCGTTCCAGCATCATATGCACAAAGTTGGAACCAATAAACCCGGCACCACCTGTTACCAGTAAATTTTTCATTAAAAAGTCCCTCCATCGATTATGGGGTAAAACGCACAAGCGTATATCATAATCAAGGTAACGTATTAGTCAACCTAACCCGTCAACTCTCACGACCTGTGCAATAAGGCTTATACCAACCGCAAAAACGCCCCAAAATCGGGGTGTTTCCGGATGAATCACTCAAAAAGCTGTAGTACAAAAGTTGATGCAAAATCAGTTGGTGCGCGCAATAATCTTTACATTACCCCAATCGCCCACTTCCGCATACACAATGCCGTTTTCGTAGGTTTGGGCGCGATAGGTTTTGCCTTCATACTCCACATCGTACTCTTCAGTCAACCGTTCGCCCAACCCCTTGCTTTTGGCAATTTTGTAAAACATTGCGTCCGGATTTAAGGGGATAATTTTCGGCTGCCCTACCAGCGCAATAGTTTCTTCCAGCGACAACGGAGTTACGGGGGGTTCCGGCCCGGTGGGATCAGTTGTTCCCTGCTCGGAAATTTTCGTTAATTGGAATACTACGTAAAACGAATGATGGCCCCAGGTGTTGCCGGGTTCCTCATCGGGGTGGTCGCTTCTGATGCCGGTTACTGATTCGCTGGGCAACGGATTATCGCCGGGATAGGCCACCGAAACCGCGACCCGAGTTTTTGCCCATACGGGGAAATTAGTGCCGGCCTCATTAGCCGGTTTATCTACCACGGCAAACAGAGGTGCAGCATTGCCCTGGGTAAGCGCCAACCGGGACTGGTTAATTCGCTTGCCGTCGCCATCAAGCACATCGCAATAGGTATGATGATTGCCCATATTTTCAGAGCCTTTAAGATGGTACACGCCAATGACCCGCCAGTATTGTTCAGCTTCAACGGGCACAGATGTATCGGAAATTTTTGTAATTTCCACACCGTAAGATGCCGAGTTATTAAATACTGGCTCGTCTAACTTCACTTTTTTCAAAAATTGCCGGTTATAATCTGGAAGCCCCATCGTTGAATCTCCTTTATTTAATTGGGTTTATCATTTTTCTTCAACAACAATGTCGATAATTCTATCACCTGGCGGAGCATTGGGAGTAGTTTGCGGGTCTCGCGGCGTCAGGCTTTCGGCTACATCCATGCCGCCAATCACGCGACCAATAATAGTGAACCCTTCATTTAATTGGGGTACAGCATCATATGTAATAAAAAATTGGCTGCCGTTACTATTGGAGCCGCTATTGGCCAAGGATACAATTCCGCCTTCATCAAAGGTACGCTCCGGGGTAACCTCATCGCCGCAGCGATAACCGGGAAAGCCAATGCCGGAACCGGTGGGGTCGCCGCCCTGAGCCACAAAGCCCTCTAATACCCGGTGGAATGTGGTGTCCTGATACCACCCTTCCTGAGCTAAAAATGCAAAGCTGTTGACATTAACCGGGGCGGTGTCAGGATACAGTTCAACTTCGATGTCGCCTTTATCGGTTTTAATGGTAGCCACATACGTTTTGTCCGGGTCGATGACCTGCTCCGGCCGGCTGAACCAGCTTTCTCGCAGCTTCATCAACTGGGCAAAGGCATCCAGCCCCTGGTAAGACAGACCAAATTGGCTCGATGGAAAAAGCACCTGATTCATAACAAAAGAGGGTGTACCGGTTAAGCCAACTGCAAGGGCTTCATCGTAAGCCGCCAAAATTTTGTCGGCGTAAACATCGTTTTCCAACTCATCTTTGAACGTATCCGGCTCTTCCACGCCAACTTCCTCGGCGTACCCAATCAGAATATCAATCATATCCGCTTCCGGCGTGGAACTCCAGTCGCCTTGCCGTTCGTACAAAATGTCGTGCATTTCCCAGAACTTGCCCTGAGCGCCGGCGGCTTCTGCCGCTTCGGCGGTTATCTGGGCCTTATCATGGATACTTAACAGAGGAAAATGGCGATAAACGACCCGCATATCCTCTCCGTAATCTGCTTTGAGTTGCTCCAGCACGGGAGTAACACCGGCGCAACCCGGTCATTGAAAATCGCCGTACTCTACCAGGGTGATGGGAGCCGTTTCCGGCCCAATGGCCCAATCGCCGTCAGTTACCGGCGCTACCACGGCATCGTCCGGAATATCCACGCTGACACATTCAGCCGGGACTGCGGCCACCACTGCCGGCTCCGGCTGTTCATCTGCGGTGCCGGCTTCAGCTTCAGAGTTAGAGTTAGAGTTAGATGAAGTGTCTTCTTCCGCCGGCTCGGTGGGTTCAGGTTCCTCTTCAGCGGGAGCTTCATTCTGCTCGGTTGGCGCGCCGGCTGCCGCTTCTGTCGGTTCCGCCTCCGCCGCCTCACTTGATGTGGATTCAGTGGCGCCTCCCCCGCATGCGGACAAAATCAACAAACTTGCCAAAAGCAAGAAGGTTGCCCCCGCCGGCAAAAAACGCCGCCACAAATTAGTTAGTTGCATGTTTATCCTTTCCCTAAAAAATAAAATGAGATGGTTATTCTACCATAAAAAGAGCGCTTGTCGAGAAGTTTTTCCGCCCTTTTGGGGGCAGGGGCAAAAACATATAATCTTTCAGATAAAATACGCCGGAATACCCGGAGTACAAACACAAACTGTATCGAACAAAAAAGCCCACTCCCTGCTGCCGGGCAAACTTTCCACTATCCACAATTGAAAAGTGCCAGACTCCCCCCTACTCAACAACGACAAACTGCGGCCTACTGAATTCTGCTTATCTGACTACCTTGACAAGGTTACACTAGACATATGTTCTGCAAATTTTATTTGGCCTTGCTATGATGCAAAATACCAGTA
>CAYWSS010000276.1:0-7591 GCA_964460505.1 uncultured Caldilineaceae bacterium
AGTGCCTGACGGGCCGGTAGGCATCGTCTCGGCGGCGGGCACCGGGTTGCAGGAAGCAAGCACGCTGCTGGCCCGGCAGGGGGTGGGCATTACACAGGGGCTGGGCGTTGGCGGGCGGGACCTCACTGAGGCCGTGGGCGGAATGATGATGCTGGAGGCCCTCAACGCTTTGCAAGCCGATGACTCAACTCAGGTAATTTTGCTGATTAGCAAACCGCCGGCCCCTGCGGTCAGCCAAAGGGTGCTCGAGCAGGTGGCTGCCGGGAATAAACCGAGCGTGGTCTGTTTTATGGGCGGCAACCCAAAACCGGTCGCCGCTGTCCCCAACGTCACCCCTGCCGGCACGCTGGAGGAGGCCGCATTGCTGGCTGCCCAACTGACCGGCATCGACCTGCCCGGTGCGGATGAAACCAAAGAGCGTGAATCGTATGATTTGACAGCCCAGGCTCAAGAGTTGCGGAGCAGCCTCTCCGCCAATCAGATATATTTGCGTGGCTTATTTTCCGGCGGAACCCTGTGCTACGAAGCGCAGGTTATCTGGCGTGAAATGCTCGCCGAACCGGTGCGCTCCAACGCGCCGTTGGCTGCCGGCCGGCAACTCGCCAACTCAACCCGCAGCCAGGGGCACACCGCGGTAGATTTGGGAGAAGAAGAGTTTACTGTGGGGCGTCTGCACCCGATGATTGATAACGGTCTGCGCATTCGACGCTTGCTGCAAGAGGCCCGGGACCCGCAGGTGGCCGTAATTATGCTGGATGTGGTGCTGGGCTACGGCGCCCACCCCGACCCCGCTTCCGAGCTGGGCGCAGCCGCCCGTGAGGCAAAAATGCCGGCCTCAGAGGCCGGGCGCGACCTGGTTATCATCGCCTCTGTCACCGGCACCGAGGATGACCCGCAGCAGTTGAGCCGCCAGATTAAAATTCTCAAATCCAACGGGGTGATTGTCTGCGACAGCAACGCCGCCGCCGCCCGATTGGCGGGGATGGTTGTGCGGCAGTTGTGACAAAACCGTAAAAGACAATAAATCGTAGAGAATAGCGAAATACGATGCACTCGACCGAATTCGGTTTCTATTGCAATGTATCCATAACTGAAGTTAGAAAGGCAAGCTATGAAACTCGGCGTTATTTTTCCCCAAAATATTATCGGCGGCAATCCGGCAATTGTCCGCGATTTTGCCCAGACTGTAGAAGGGTTAGGCTACTCCCATATCATAGCTTATGATCACGTGCTGGGTGTCAATCCGGACGCTTACCCCGATTGGCAGGGGCCTTACACCTCGGCAGATTTATTCCACGATCCTTTTACCCTGTTCAGCTACATGGCCGGCATTACCAAACGGATTGAATTTTCACCACAAATTGTAATTCTGCCCCAGCGACAGGGCGTGCTGGTGGCAAAACAGGCTGCCTCGCTTGATGTGCTATCGGGCGGGCGGTTACGTTTAGGTATTGGCATTGGCTGGAACAAAGTTGAATATACGAGCCTGGGCCAAAACTTCCACGACCGGGGCCAGCGATCCGAGGAGCAGATTGCGGTGATGCGCGCTTTGTGGGCCAACCCACACGTGGTCTTTGAGGGCAAACATCATACCATCCCCAATGCAGGCATCAATCCCCTGCCGACAAAGCCACTGGAAATCTGGATTGGTGGCGGGGCAGACAAGACATATGATCGTATTGGCCGCATCGGCGATGGCTGGCTCAATATTTATGTTTCGTCTGACAATATCGGCCCTGCCCTTGACAGGATTCGGGCCGGCGCGCAAAAGGCAGGACGCGACCCCGACAAAATCGGGTTAGAGTGTTGGGTCAGTATGGGCGCAGGGTCAGCCGAAGATTGGCGGGCCGAAATCGAAACGTGGCGTTCCGTGGGAGCCACACATATTGCGCTCAATACCATCCACGGTCGCGGTCACCTCAACGCCATTGACGGCAATGATGCCGCAATCCACTTGAAAGCGATTGAGACGTATATGGAAGCAGTAGGGGATTTATTTTAGCTGTCTTGCGGGTTGGAACAGATGGATTACGATGTCAACAAACAGTGGTTACCGGCCGATCATTTCAAAAACAGGGCCAAGCGATGCCGCAGGGTCTCGGCCACATCCGGGCACTGCCCGGCGTGTTCTGCCTGAGGGAAAGCAGCCAGCAACTCGGCCAGCAGGGGCGCGGTGACGGCAATGGGGTCGCCGTGACCGGGGATAATCAGGCCGGCGTGAGCGAGGATGTGGGCCACGCTGCGCCAGGTTTGCGTAATTTCCGGCGGAGTGTAGCGGTTGGGCCAAAAGTATCCCCAGGCCCGCAGCCATTCTTCGTCAAGAATCCCATCCCCAACAATCCACACCTGCCCCACAGATTCTTTATCCGCCTGAAAAACCAGCGCGCGCTGATCTCTGGCGTGGCCCGGGCAGGGTTCCAGAGAAAATCCAGAGAATGAGCCGGGAAATGGCGCGGAATTGAGCCGCCGGAGGCGCTGTGGCAGATTTGGAAAGTGATCTCCATGCAGGTGGGTGATATATACTTGCTCAACCTTCGTCAGAGAAAAACCCAGCGGTTCAAGTTGGCCGATGGCCTGCTGCGCCCCCCCCGGTGTAAAACAGGGGTCGGTCAGCAGCGTATTTTCTGCCGATGGAGACTCCCCGGCCGGCCACACCAGCACTGACGTGCAGCGATGCTCAACGGACATATCCCGCCGTCCATCCGGACGCAGGGGGAGAGACCCTGTTTGTAAAATTGCGTAGTTATAGGTTTGCGTGTTTATCACGTTGTCCCCGATACAATAGGCATTATTGGAAATAGCGTAGACTCAGCAGATCCAATTTTTGTCCGGATTGCAAGTCAAACGTATCTTCTCAAAAAGCAGGGGGAGGCATCCTTCGACAAGCTCAGGATACGCACCCTGAGCCTGTCGAAGGGTGTTTAGCCCCGGATTATTAAAAAGATACCGCAACACAGTGGAATGCCGCCTAACGCCGCTCCGCTATCGCTGCGAGGCCGGCTACGAGCGGGTAACAGCATCCTTATTCTGGCTCTCCGGTAGTTTGCAGGATCGCTCTATAAAAAGCGCATTATCTGCCACGAATTACATTAATTTTTTATTTTTTCGTGTTAATTCGTGCAATCCGCGGCAAATTCTTTACTTTGATCTTGCGAAATCCTGTAGAGCCCTTATTCTTACTTATTCGTGTCATTCGCAATTAAAATCAGCCGGCCCAAAGAACCGGTTTTATTTTCCACGCCGCCGGCCGGGCCGGCAAACACCTGCTACAATCGTGTCTCTGCCACCGCCCGAACGTCACCCTGTATTGGGGCTACGCCCACTTGAGCCAGAGCAAACGTGGCTGAAACTGCCCCGTATCGACCGGCACTGAGTGGGTCTCCACCCGACTCGGTGTAACCCACCAAAAACCCGCCGCAGTAGGCGTTTCCGGCCCCGGTTTCGCCGATCACTTCAGCGGGAACCGCAGGGAGATGATGGCGCCCCGCTGCCGTACCCACCAGCGAGCCATCGCTGCCCAGGCGCAAAGCCAGACAATTCACTCCACATTCAAACATAATTTCGGCTTGCTTGTACGGGTCCGTTTCCCCGAGCATCCAGCTTAATTCAACCGTTTGCGGCGAAACAATATTGAACAGGGGGGCTACCTGCCGGAATCCGGCTAGATTTTCCGGTTTGTAGTAAATTTCCCACGGCTCCCACAATAAAATAATGTCAGGATTTATTGCCCGTAGATGGGCAACCCATTCCAGAGCGAGGCCGGTGGTGGGAGTTTGCAGATAAAGCGCCCTGGCCTGAGCCAGCGCCTTGGGAAATTCTTCCGGGCGGTAGACAATTTTCTGAAACACCTCAAAATTGGTGCGGGCAACCTCGTTGCGGGTGCCGTCAGTTTCAAAAAGCTGCCAGAATCGAGGCTGCGGCACCGGGCGGGTGATAATGCCGCCGGTATCGGTCAACGCAGATAATTGCTGCCACGCCCCCTCTGGAAAGCTCTCGCCAATGATGGCCACCAGGGCGGTGTTTTTACTCCACACCCGCATCCCGGAAACAGCGTGGCTGCCCCCGCCGCCCAGCGTGCCCATGCTGCTGCGGCCCTGCGGATCCACAATATCATCGATGATAATAGAGCCAACAGCCACATATTGAACCTTTGCAGAGTGGCTCATGCAAATGCTTCATCCGGAATGGCCACAAAGCGAGCCTGGTCAATACCAACCCCCCCCTCAACGTTGGGCTGGGCGCCGCGCCGCTCGCAGCCAAAATTACACCCGGCGCGCCCCCGGGTCAGTTCTTCCCAAAGTTCGATATCGCAGTGCGCCGGACGCGTTTTTAAGATAGCGGGCCAAAAGGATAGCCACGGCGTCATCGCCACCGGTATAGCACTCCAGAAAAGTTTTCGCCCAACGATTTACGTATTACGTATTGCGTAAAGAAGGGGCTAATACGCAACACGCAATACGAATGTTATTTAGGAAAAAAATTTTCTGAACATTTATATCCACATCGATAATTAGTTTGGGGAGGGACATTAAATGAGAACCCTGCCTTATTCAGTTTCTTCAGAAGGGGTGGATGGGGCTTCTTCAGATTCTGCTTCGGGTTCTGTGGGAGCAGAGGCCGGGGTGTCATTTTCCATGCGATTGATGATTTTGTCAAGCTCTCCCCGGATGAAGCGAAACGCAGAAACCAGTTCCGGGCTGACGTCGTCGTAAACTTGCTGTCCGGTGGCCTGCGCCGATTTGGCGGCTTTGGAAACCTCTTCCTGCACTTTTTGCCCCTCTTCAGATTCGGCTGCGTTTTTTACGGCCTCGTTTATCTGATTGGCGGCATCCGTAAATGCGGTTTGCACTTTTTGAACGTTTTGCCGGGTTTCTTCGCTTTGCCAGGTGATATTAAATGCCGCGGCCAAAGATTCACCCAGGTTTTTGAACTGCCGGCCAACATCTCCCCAGGCCTCCCCGGAAGTAGATTGTTGTTCCTGACTGCTGTTTTTGTCTGTCATTTTTTGAGCCCTTTCTATGGAACCGGGATTAAATAACTTGTGCATTTGAAATATGTCATTTCGAGGAGGTACGACGAGAAATTCCTGAGACCTCTGTTTGTAAGCCGACTCTGTGGGGATTTCTCCCTTTGGTCGAAATGACATGCACAAGTTGATTAATTCTCCTTTCTATAAATTTTTACGCTAATCGCTGCACAATTAACAGCGTTACGTCATCGTGAGCGCTGAGGCCGCCGGAAAACTCGTCGGCGGCCTGGAGCAGGGTGTTCCGGATATCTTCCGGAGTTTGCCCCCGAAGCCCCTCCAGCACCGATGCTACCCCCTCAAATCCAAACAGTTTGTTTTTTGAATTCATACGCTCAACCAGGCCATCAGTAAAGAACACCAGCACATCACCCGGCAGGAGCGACAGGGTCAATTCCTGATAGGCTACTTCTTCCAGCACCCCCATCGGCCAGTGCGAACCGGGCGTCTCAATCAGTTGAATAGGCTGGCCATTGGCCGGAACCAGATAGGGCGCCAGTTGCCCGCCGTTGCTAAAACATATGGTGTGGTTATCCGGGGAGATGAGCGCGTAGGTAACGGCTACAAACGACCCAGCCGGCACGTCTTCAAAGAGCATCCGGTTTGTTTCCGACAGCACATCTGCGGGAGAGCGATAATCTGAGCCTTTGGAGGCCACCACACTTTGAGCAGCTCCCATCAACATAGCCGCCTGAATGCTCTTGCCGGAGACATCGCCAATGGCCAGCCCCCAGGAATTATCACGCCGGCGCACAAATTCGTAAAAATCGCCGGCGGTTTCTCTGGCCGGCAGGCACACCGCAGCAATTTGCCAGCCCGGCACCTGCGGAATTTCCTGCGGCAGGAATCCCTTTTGTATCTGGCGGGCAATTTCCAACTCCTGCTCCACCTGCTTTACCTCAAGCTCGTACAGCCGGGCATTTTGCACCGCTACGGCGGCCTGCGTAGTTAACAGGTTGAGCAGATCAATTTGGTCGCCTGTAAATACGTGCGGATGTTCGTACGATACGCTGACGACGCCAATCACCTTATCACGCTTGTTGAGGGGAACACCCACGATAGCTCTGAAATCAGAAGGGGCCTGTCTATCCTGATAGAAGGAGTGAGTTTGCGTATCAGAGATGGCCAGCAGTTTACCGGAATGGGCCACATGCGCGGTAAGGCCTTCTTTACGAGGCGGGTTGAGCAAGCTATGCGTTACACTCAACTGCCCCCCTCTCTGCAGGGCAGAGGCCAGCGAGAAGCTGTCTGTCAGGGCATCGTACAGAAAAATCCGAACGTGGTGCGCGTCAAGCAATTCCAGCAGGCTGGTGGATACCCTGCGGAACACTTCTTCCAGGTCCAGTGACGATACAATGCTCACGCCAATTTCCTGCATAGAGCTGAGCAGGTTTGCGCGTTGAGCCACCTGCCCATAAAGCTCGGCATTTCTGATGGCAATGGCAGCCTGATTGGCAAAATCGACAGCCACCGGTATGTGCAATGGGTTAAATCTATCCGGGGCGCAGCCGTTAAAATTTAAGATGCCCACCACCTTATCCTGAGAGATCAACGGAACCCCCAACCAGGATCGAATAGGGCTGTCGCTTACGGATGTCCAGCGCGGGTGTTCTTTGGTCCGGCGGATGAGCATGGGTCCTTTGCTGTTTAAAATCTCATAGACGCCCCACAATCGACTGACCGGGATTACATGATGCCGCAAAGACGATTGACATTTACCGCGCCAGGCTTTCAATTCAATGCTGTTTCCCATTCGCAAAAATATAGAGCTGCCATCTACCGGCAACACCTGTTCCACCTGTTCCAGAATCAAGTGCAGCACCTCGTCCAAATCCAGCGATTGACTGAGCACACGGTTGACTTCGCGCAGAGTTTGCGCCTGCCGGCGGCTGGCCGCTTCGGCCTTTAAAGAAAAGGTGTAATCTACCGCCACCGCAATTTGGTTGCCAATTACGCGGCATAATTTTAGCTCTTCCGGCACAAAATCCCGCTCGTCCTGCACAGAATCCAGACTCAAGCTGCCCACAATTTTGTTATGCACCACCAGGGGAATAATAGCAATTGATTTAATACCCAACCGGCGCATGGTTTGGCGGGCGCTGCCCATCACCGGGTCGTTTTGGGCATCAACCACTGAAATGGGTTTTCTCCTGGTTTTTAACTGCTCTACCAGGGGATAATCAAGCAGCGACACTCTCAGGTTCACCGCGCCCAGGGGGGGATACTCGGCAATTACGACGCCTTCGGTATCATCCGCGCCAAATAACAGCATGCCGCTATGGTCAGCGCCAAACATCTCCACCAGTTGGCGAGCCACTCCGGCCAGCATTTCATCCAGCTTTAGGGCCGGGTCAAGCAGGGTTAAGAATTTTTGAAGATTTGCTAACGTTTCGGCAGACTGCATAATTGAACCAATTACAAAAAATACGCATTAGAAAAAAGGGAACTACTCAGGCATAAGCATTTGCAACCGCGAATAGCGGCCTTTTGCCGTTTTTACCCCCCCTCAGCCCCCATACGCATCAAGTTAATAATTAGGGTAACGGGGAACAATCAGAGCAGATT
>CAYWSS010000277.1:0-7583 GCA_964460505.1 uncultured Caldilineaceae bacterium
GTAAAAGCAGGTACCGGCAGTGCAGTGGCGGGGGGTACAAATGTTGCTGTCTGAGGCAACCTGATGCCAGAGGGCCTGCTCGGTGTAGTCGGGCATAAACAGCTCTTCCCGGTCGCCGGTGGTGGTGCTGGGCATCCAGACCAGTAGTTTGGCTAACATGCGCAGTTCGCGGTGAGAGTGACTTTGTTTGGCCTGGAACATCTGCACCCGGCGCGGGCAGACGTAGTTACCGCGCCCCTTGAGTGCGACCGCCTTAAAATCAACCGGCAGGATTTTTCTTAACAGCGGAATATCTTTGTTGAGCAGTTGGTCTTGCAGGTTGATGGTGTTGGTGGAAATTATCACCCGCTCGCCGTTTTGCACCGCCCAGTAGATGGCCGGAATGAGATAGGCCATCGATTTTCCGGTGCCGGTTCCGGCCTCAATCATCATATCTTCCGGCTGGTTGAAACCGCCGATAACATTGGCCATCATATCAACCTGCTGGGCCCGGTACTCAAACCCTTTAAATTGTTTTTCAAACAAACCGTCCCGTTCCAACATTCCGCACAAGGTTTCCAGCGGCAGCGGAGCCGGTTCGGGCACGGGCTTGAGCGGCGACGAAAATGACTTGTGGCCGGCGTCCTGCATCAGACCAAAACCGCCGCCAGAGGAGGTGTCGCTGGTGAGGCCTTTGGCCGCCAACTGCTGCCCCAGCGACCCGTCCGGTACCTGGTACCGTCGCTCCCGGCTCAAATCTTTAAATACAAGTCCCAGCGGCCACGATGTTTTGGCGGATGTGTGGGCCACTTCATCAATGACCCGGCCATCCAGCCGCCGGGCCTGGTCCAGCAGCGCCTCAAAAAGGAATCGCGTGGCTTGAGCATCATCCAGCGCCCGGTGCGCCTGCCCATCGGGTGGCAGGGAAACATCAAGATATTTCAGCAGCGCGGTCAGGCTGTACCGGCTGGCGTGCGGCAGCAGGATGCCGGCCAGCTCAAAAGTATCAACCCCCATGTTCCGTTTGAGTACATTTTGTTTACGCAGAAAACCCAAATCAAACGGAATATTGTGTCCAATAATGGGGTGGTCGCCCACAAAGTGGGTTAATTTTGGTAATACATTGCTAATAGGCGGCGCATCTTTTACATCGGCGGAGGTGATGCCGGTTAGTTGCTGAATTTTGTAGGGGACAGGCCGGCCCGGATTAATCAATTGGCTGAAGGTGTCGTAAACCTGGCCGCCCTTAAAGCGAACGGCCCCGATTTCCAAAATTTCATCTTGTTCGGCGCTAAGGCCGGTGGTTTCAATATCAAGCGAAACATATACTCTGGACAATAGATAGTCACTTTCGATTTGCGATTTTGGATTTACAATTTTACGATAGGTGCAAAGATATATTATACGGAGAATTGGGAATTGAGCTAAAAACAACACCAGAATCTATAATGTTAAAACTTGCCCATAAAGTCCCATTGACGGTTATCTGTGGCTATGCTATGATTAAACACACCCATTTGATGATACCGTAACTGAACCAATTTGGCCAAAAATTTATGGGCAATCCTGAGTGACTACGGTCAGGTGGTGCGGATAGACAGCAGGCAATTGAAGCGTGTCTCCGGGATTAACCCTACTGGATTACAACTGTTTAAGGAGAACAATTTATGGCTCACAGTTATGTTCTTGAGCAGGTGGACATTTTTGAAGAATTAACATCCGGCCAGCTTGATTTGATTGAATCGGTTTGCAAAGAAAAAAGCTTTAATCAGGGTGAGGTGATTTTTGAGGAAAACTCACTCAGCCGGGAATTCTTTGTAATTGTTGAGGGCAAGGTGGATATTCAGATTGACCCGGACACCATTGGAGACGGGACCGATGCTTACCAACCCACAACCATTGCTGTCCTGCGCCGGGGCCAATCGTTTGGGGAAGTTGCCATTGTAGACCCCGGCGTGCGTTCCGCTTCGGCCAAATGTAACTCCGAAACCTGCCGGTTGTTGGTGATTGACCGAACTGAGTTTTTAAAGTTACTTGAAGGCGATTTTCAAATGGGATACGTGGTGATGCGTAACTTTGCTGCCGACCTCGCCTTGAAAATCCGGCAAACCAATCTTCTGGTCAGAGAATCGCTGATGTAACTGGTTGGTTATTTTGGCGCCATCAGCCCCTGCAATTGCAGGGGCTTTTTTTATGCTGCACCCCCGCTGCACATTTGTTATTCATGGTTTTGACTCTCTGACAGGCCCTATTACAATGTGGTGAGCAAACTGCGAGGGCTTATGCGCGATCTCATCCGTCTGATTATCATCATCCTGTTTTTGCCGGTGGTATTGGTATTTCTTGGCCCGGCCCTGGTGCTGGCTGCACTTAGAGGCCGGCAATGGATGGGGCCTATCACCCTGGATTCGTCGCAGTACGGCGTTGTGGGCCGGGTGGGCATGTTTCTGCTGGGGCTGGCCATCTGGCTGCTGGTGTGGAGTGGATTGCTTTGGCTGTCTCTGGAAGCCATTGTCCCCACGCAGCTCAATGTCTCGCTGCCACCCGCCCCCACCATTTTTACCAAACAGGTAAACGAAACCGCTACGGCAACGGCTGCCCCTTTGGCTCCTGCCGCTACGTCAACGCCAACCACTCAGCCGTTGACCCGTACCGCAACATTACCGCCTCCGGCCAAGACATCGACGGCCACGCCGGTTTTACCTGCAACAACGGCGACGGCCACGCTACAACCGACATCTACACCCACGGCTACCGAACTATTTAACGAAACGTTGGCCACCAATACGCCTGACACGAGTGCCACTGAACCGCCAACAGCCACGCCATCGTCCGGTGAGGCTGCTGATACCGTAACCCCATCTGCCACAATTACCCAGACGGTACTGTCCCCGGCGGTTCGACAGGCGGTGCTGGCCACCGTGGGCGAAGCCAATGGCCTGCTGCGAGACGCCCTGGCCGAGGCCAGTGAAGAAAATCTGAAAAATCTGGGAAGCCTGTGGCAAGGCAAAACTTTGGACTCGATTGGTGAATTTGCCGTGGACATGAATTCGCGCTATTCCAGACCCTTTAACGTGGATTTTGAATACGTGACCCCACCGGCCATCAGCGACCGGAGCGTACCCGGGCAAGTGGTTGTTTTTACTCGGGAGAAATGGAGCTACGGCGGCCCCTCAACAACAAACGAGGAAGCTTTTGAATTCATCTACACCCTGATCCCCCAGGGTGATCACTGGGTCATCTCCCGGTACACGTATCGGAATATTGCTCAATAGCAGAACCCCTTTGCCATTTTACGTGTCTTCTCAATAATCTGGGGCAAGAGATCTGGCAGGTTGCCCCCACTTTTTGAGAAGATACCATTTCACCAAGTGGCTTGGGGGAGAGGGGCCGAACCGGCCGCAGCGTGATTCTGACGAGTTCACTGAACTTGTACGTTTTTTCTCTACGCCTCAATCAAAAAAAGTGGAGTTGGCGTGGGGGGCGTGTTGTAATACATAATCGATTGCCAGATTACCGGCCAAAACAGGGTGGTGAGCATGGCCGCAATCAGCAGCAGCAAAAGGATTACGGCCAACAGGCCGGGGCGGTTGCTATCCTGTTCTTCTTTAATTAAATTGTCGTCAGGCGGGTCATCGTAATAGAATCGGGTCATTTGGTTATGCCAATATTAAACGCCGGCCTTTGGGCTTTGGTATTTGGTCTCCAAATTCTTGTGCTGTTTCAATCCAAAGTTGTATCGCTTCTTTCATATTATCTAATGCCTTATCGTAGGAAAAACCATGCGCCATACATCCCGAAAGCTCGGGAACCTCAACAATATATACTTCGTCCTCATCGCTCCAGTAAATAATTATCTCATACCGGTACATTAGAGTTCCTCCGCAAGGTTGGAGTCAGAAGAACCTTTCAGGATTCGGTTCAGAAGTTTTTCATATTTGCCCATTGCGCAAATTATCCGTTTCCAAATTGGTTATTATTATGCTCTATCACATGACCTATGACAAATCTACAGCTTTGGTGATGGCAGCATTTCTGTCGTAAAATATTCAATTCCCCTGACCGTCCGGTTATGCAACTCCAAAACTCGCTCAACTCTTACGGTTGGGAGTATAATCGGGCGCAGTGTGAGCAGTTTGGCTCACACCCAAATTACTCTTAACAATGTGGAGGCACATACCTAATGAAGAATGTACCGCAAATCAGCGTGGATGATGCGGCCCAATTAGTGTCCAATGGCGCGGTGATGATGGTTGGCGGCTTTGGCATGACCGGTAATCCGGTTCATTTGATGCACGCGCTGGCCAAACGGGATATCAAGAATCTAACCATCATTTCCAACAACGTGGGCGAGCCTGGCCTGGGCGGGGGTCGCCTGTTGCGAAACGGGCAAATTGCCAAAGCCATTGGCTCCTTTTTTACCTCGAACCCGGAAGCGGTGCAAGCCGTTCATGATAAGAAAATAGAGATCGAGTTGATCCCGCAGGGGACTATGGCCGAAGCCCTGCGCGCCGGCGGGGCCGGAATCGGTGGATTTTTTACCCCAACCAGCGCCGGCACCGTCCTGGCCAGGGAGCGGGAAACAAGAATAATAAATGGCGTGGAGCAGGTATTTATTCCCGGTTTCTGGGCCGATGTGGCCCTGATTCGAGCGCATCGCGCCGATACTGCCGGAAACCTGGCCTACCGGATGACGGAGCGCAATTTTAACCCGCTAATGGCCACCGCTGCGGACCTGGTCGTTGCCGAAGTTGAGGAGATTGTGCCGGCCGGCACTATTCCGCCGGATGAGGTGGTGACGCAGGGAATATATGTAGATTACCTGGTGCAGGCGCACACCACGTTAGAGGACCTGGGCAGTTCAGCCTCAGTTGGCAGCAGCAAAAAGCCCGTGAGCGAGGCCCGGATGAACATGGCCAGACGCGCCTTTGCCGAGCTGGAGCGCGGCAATGTGGTAAATTTGGGGGTGGGTATCCCCACCCTGGTAGCAGATTTGATTTCGCCGGAGGACGGCATTATTTTGCACACCGAAAATGGTTTGCTGGGTGTGGGGCCGGCCCCGGCCAGCGGCGGGGCGATGAATTACCCGGTGAATGCGGGCAAGCAGCCGGTTACGGCCCTGCCCGGCGCCAGCTATTTCGACAGCGCCACCTCGTTTGCCATGATCCGGGGCGGGCACGTAGATGTGGCCATTATGGGCGGCTTGCAGGTTGATGAACGGGCTAACCTGGCTAACTGGGCCGTGCCGGGCAAACCGCTGCTGGGCGTGGGCGGGGCCATGGATCTGGCTTCCGGTGCCAAGCGCCTGATTATCACTATGACCCACACCAGCCGCAAAGGTGATCCCAAAATTGTGCCGGAAGTGACCCTGCCGCTGACCGCCACCGGCGCGGTGGACATGATTATCACCGATCTGGCCGTGTTTAAATTTGTCGAAGAAAAGCTCACGTTAATCAAGCTACTGCCCGGCGCATCGCTGGATCAAGTTCGAGCGCAAACCAGCGCCAATTTTGTGGAAGCGTTGTAGGAGTGGAATTATGGAAATACCCCAATCACATCTGGATTTGATTGAGGGGGCTTATTACGTGGCCCTGACCACCGTTATGCCCGATGGCCAGCCGCAGACAACGCCGGTGTGGTGCAACCGTCAGGGCGATTACGTGTTAGTTAATACGATGAAGAGCTTTCGCAAAGCGAAGAATATGCGGCTCAATCCAAACGTGACCCTGCTGGTCTTCGATCTGGAAAACCCGCTGCGCAACATCCAAATCCGGGGGACTGTGGTGGAGATGACAGAGGCTGGTGCGCCGGAACACCTCAATGAACTGACGCAGCTTTACCTGGGGCAACCGGATGCGAAGTTTTTTGGTGACTCGGTTCCCGCAGAATTGCAGGCCACCCATCAGCCGGTACGGGTTAAGATTGCGCCCAATCGAATCAGAGTAGAGGGGTAACCAAATGACCGTAAAAATACCTGATACGCACCGCGACCTGCTACGCGACCCGGTACACGCGGTGCTAACCACAATGATGGCGGATGGCGCGCCCCAATCGAGCGTGGTGTGGGCCGATTACGATGGCCGGCACGTGCTGATTAATACCGCGCTCGAACGGCAAAAAAGCCGGAATATGCAGGCTAACCCCAAAGTGACGGTATTTGTCATTGATCCCAAAGATGTCAGCCGCTGGATCGAAGTCCGTGGGCGTGTTGCCGAGATTTCCGGCGTTGGAGCCGAGGCTCACGCCGACAAACTGACCCGGCTTTATACCGGCAAAACGCATTTTTACGGGGATATTTACACGCTTGATCAGAAGCAAAAAGAAACCCGGGTGCTGGTCAAAATTGAGCCGGTCAAAGTCAATCTCAACGCGATTTTTTAATAGGCCCTTATCAACCTCTTGCGCGCATCTGGCCAGGCACAGCCTCATTAGGCTCAATTAACCACAAAGGGCCAAAGATTTTTGCAAAGTTCACCCAGTAAATTTCGTGTTCTTTGCGCCTTCTTTGTGACCTTTGTGGTTTAACATTCTTCGTGCGGCATTCCGGTTTGGGGGGAGTTGGACTTACAGCCCGCCGGTCGTTACCGCCGGCCCCTGCTGCTTGAAGACGTTAACCAGCAGATCGACCTCCTCATCCGTGAGGCGTTGGTGTTCCTGCCACGGGTAATCCCGACCCAGCGCTTTGTATTTTGAAGTGCCAAAGGTGTGATAGGGCAGAACGTCGACAGCCTGTGGGGAAATATTCAAGCGGTTCACATAGGCAGCGATGGCTTGCGCGGCCTCAACCGTGGTGTTGAAGCCGGGAATCAGCGGCACCCTGATGGTGACCGGCGCGTCAACCTCAACCAATCGCTCCAAATTTGCCAGAATTAGCTCATTGCCCAGCCCGGTGTGCCGGCGGTGAACGGCGCTGTCCACGTGTTTAACATCGAACAGGATGTGATCGGTGTGGGGCAGCAACCGTTCAAACACGGCCCACCGGATGTGACCGCAGGTTTCCAGCGCGGTGGAAATGCCCTCGGCCCGGGCCAGCCACAGCAGGGCTTCGGCCATGTCCGGCTGCATCGTTACCTCGCCGCCGGTCAGCGTCATCCCGCCCCCCCCTTGATAAAAGGGGCGATCGCGCAGCACTTCCTCGATCACCGCGCCGGCGGTGCGCTGCTCGCCCAGCCGGCGAACGGCACCCATGGGGCACATCGTCACCCGCTCGTCAAATTTTGCCAACGATACGGTCGTGTCATTTCCGTTGGGTCGGCAATCGGGACAGGCCGGGTCGAATTGGCCGCAGGCCATACAGTTGTTTTCAAACACGGCAATCTCCGGCTGCCTCTGCTGCGATTCCGGGTTGGAGCACCAGCCGCAGCGCAGGGGGCAGCCCTTAAAAAAAACGTTGGTACGCAACCCCGGCCCATCGTGCACGGAGTAGCGCTGGATATCAAAAATGATGCCCCCGGTCTGCTCCAGCCGCTGCCGTTCTGCCGGGAAAAGGTGTTGGGTTGTCATCGGTCAGGTAATTCCATAATTCAAATCTCTCAAAATAATGGAAAAGCAGCAATTCCCATTTTGAAAACTGTGCCGCCGATAACCATTTAGCCGGACTGATT
>CAYWSS010000278.1:0-7576 GCA_964460505.1 uncultured Caldilineaceae bacterium
GTGAGGGGGGCAGGTTTCGAAAACCCCGGCGCGGTGGCCGGGCCCCTGCCCACGCCCGCTTGGGTGACTTGGTCAGAGACCGGCCACAGCACGATTGGGGGAGACGACCAACGGGAGGAGAAATCCCTTGAATTCTGGTTAAAATGGCAGCCACGTTGGCAAAAAGAGAACCATCTCAAAGATTTCTCGCAAACTGCGCTCGAAATGACATACTCTTTTCCTTCACCCCTCCAACCAGGTTATGCGCTCATTGAAATACCCCGCTAATACGGAAAACCTGTTTCACAAGTTAAATCGCCGTAATCTACCCAATGGCTGCTGTTATCTAACGGTAGCCATTGGCAGTCCTAAAAGTTACCCTCCCATAGCAATACCCCTACCCAAACAGGCAATCAAGGCCAAATAATTTACCCAC
The DNA here is from genome assembly GCA_964460505.1 of uncultured Caldilineaceae bacterium. Lineage (GTDB taxonomy): Bacteria > Chloroflexota > Anaerolineae > 4572-78 > J111 > J095. Next base: position 416 of record CAYWSS010000278.1, read on the forward strand.
CCTAACAGGTAGGCAATTATCAGAAATATACCTACCCACAATCGTGTTCAGATTTGGACTGATGGGTGTTGTCTGGACGCATTGCTTTGTGAGAAAATTAACGATAGGAGAAGCTTGGGTAAGCAATTGTTCTTTATCTGATAAAAACTATCAGCCTGCTGTTCAGGCTGTTGAGGAATGCCCTGTGCAAGCGTACATTGTTATCCTGTCAGCCCAATCGCTATTTGCCGAGGGTGTCGCCAGCCGGCTGCAACAGTATTTGCAGCATACAGAGCTGAAAATTGTCGACCCTCGAGAACCGGAGGCTATGGTTCATATCACAATGGCGAAACCATCCATTCTGTTTCTGGATGTAACCGATGCCGAGGCAGCCCGGCTTTGTTCTCTGAGTAAATTACTGCACTCGTTGCCACACCTCAAGATTATCCGGTTGGATCCCGAGCACGAACAGATGCAGGTGGTTACCAGCGAACAGTTTCCGGCAGTTAGGGTGCATGACCTGGTAGCAGTAATCAAACAATTGTAGGCATACATTTAGAAAAGGGCGCAGATACTCTCGCCTTCCAATCAATAATCTGCCACAAATTAACACAAATTAACACGAAAAAATAAAAATAATTAGTGAAATTCATGAAAATTTTTGTGACAAAAATAGCGGCGGTATCCTTAGTTCTAAGTCAAGTTCTAATTGACGGGTGTAGCATTTGGGCCTTGTGCCCTTTTTACTGCTGTAACAACGCCCACAAGGGGCTTAACTACCCGTTAAAACAAAGTTGACTTAGGAATGGTGCGTAAATAACTTACCCAATTGGGGCCGGCAACATATTGCGTACTCCGTAAAGAGCAAAATTTACGCAATACGCGGTACGCAATACGAGAAAATAGGTAAGTTAATTAATTCTCATTCCTTAATGTTTAAGAGAGTTGAGAGAAACTGCACCCATTAGAAAAGAAGGGGCGTGATCAAGGTTGACCGCCCTCTCTGAAGGTATATTAAAATTGAGATTAAATTATTATAGCTGGTGTTTGGTGAGTATATTGTTGGTAGGGATACTTTGGCCGGCAGGAGAGGCGTTACAGGCCAAAGCAAGCGTATTGTCGCCGGCCAGGCTAATATCCGGACCAACCGCCTCAGAACAAAAAATCCCATTAGGCTCAGACCCTAATGAAGATTGTTTGATGTGCCATTCTGACCCTGATTTTAAAGGGGGTTTTCAGGATGGCGAGTCGGTTTCTTTGTATGTAAACAGTAACGAATATGAGCAGTCGGTTCATGAGCCGGCCGGTCTAAATTGCGTGGCCTGCCACACCGACATCAGCCGCTATCCTCACCACGTTGAGGAGCAGGTTACCTGTACGTCTTGTCATCCCGATGAGGGGGGGCAGGACAAGTCTACTTATAAGCCCTTACGGGTGCAGTTGCCGTTTGCTGACTACCGGGAAATGACCTTGAGCATCAACGAAGCCTGCCGCTCTTGCCACGAAGAAGAATTTAAGATGGCCGGGGACAGCGTTCATGTCAGGGTCTTTGAAAGGGGAAATCGGGACGCCCCTATCTGCGTGGATTGTCACGGCAGCCATGACATTGTGCCTCCCGGAAAACCACGGGCCAGAGTTTCGCACATTTGTGGCACGAGTCACCGGGCGGTTTACTCAACGTATCAAAACAGTGTCCACGGGAAAGCTCTGGAAGATAGTAAATCGAACCCGGACGTGCCGGTTTGCACCGATTGTCACGGTACGCACAGCATCCCCAGCCCTTTTACCGCCGTCTTTCGGACCGAGTCACCCGAGATGTGCGCCGACTGCCATGCTAATGAGCAGCTTATGGAAAAGTATGGAATTTCGGCGGATGTCTTTAAAACCTACGTGGCCGATTTTCACGGCACAACGCTGCAGCTTTCCGAGGCCAAATCCGGCATGTCGCCGCGCCAGGCGGTTTGTTACGATTGCCATGGCATCCATGACATCCGCCGCACCGATGACCCCAAAACCGGCATTGGCATTAAGGAAAATCTGGTGGATATTTGCCGCCAGTGTCACCCGGATGTAACAAGCAACTTTCCCGATGCCTGGCTGGGCCACTACGAACCCAGCACTCAGGACGTAGCATCGGTTTATTACATTGAGCACTTCTTCATGTTCCTGACGACCTCGGTGATATTGGGGCTGATGGGGCATATGGTTCTGGATTTCAATCGCCTGGCCATCAAAAAATATAAATCTTCAGGAAAAAAACCATTATGACCAAGAATCAAGACTATTTCGTACGGTTTCCCCTTAGTCGCCGTATTGAGCATGTCATCTGGTTTACCGCCTTTATTATTCTGGCGTTTACCGGATTCCCCCAGAAATTCCACAACACGGACTGGTCTCACGGAATTATATTGTTGCTGGGGGGCATTGAATTTGTGCGGCTTATCCACCGGCTGGCGGCTACCATTATGATTCTGGCTTTTGTTTATCACCTTGTCTATGGCCTAAATTTGCTGCTTGTAAAAGGGGAGCGATTTTATATGCTGCCCACCTTTAAGGATATGAAGGATGTGTTTACTAATATTATGTATTTCTTTGGCCTGAGCAAGAAAAGGCCATTGTACGACCGCTTTAACTACATAGAGAAATTTGATTACTGGGCCGTTTTTTGGGGGATGGCCATTATGGCCGGCTCCGGCCTGGTGTTATGGTTTCCGGCGCTTTTTACAGACTATGTGCCTGGAGTCATTATCCCTATCTCCAAAGCGGCCCACAGCGACGAAGCGCTCCTGGCTGTACTGGCAATCTTCCTGTGGCATATGTACAACGCGCACTTCAACCCCCGCATTTTTCCCTTTAACACCACAATTTTTACCGGAAAAATCAGTAGGGAGCGGATGATTGAGGAGCATCCACTGGAGTACCAACGCTTGGTGGGCTGCAAGGATATCCCCGAAGTGGCCGATTTGGAGACGCAGATCTCAGGCAGGACTATTGCCCTGTCGGGTATTGTAGGGGCGGTAGTAGTGCTCATGTTGGCGGCCTTGTTGGCCTCATCCTTTCGGGCCGGTGTGCCGGAGGCTGACCCCGCCCACCTGACTCCCACGCCGTTTACCACTTCATCGACACGATGATGGCAAATTGTGTAGAGTAAGAAGCTATTACCCGCTCGTAGTCAGCCTCGAAGCGATAGCGGAGTGGCGTTAGACGACCGAAGGTCCACTGCGTTGCGTATCTGACTACAAACATTTTATACCAGGGAGACCAGCCGTGAAACGGTTTAGGGTCATGAAAAAGCAAGCAAAAAAAGAAACAACTTCCCCTCCGGGTAGCACCCTGTCTGGAATTCTGTCCGGCGGGGCTGTGGCTGTATTGTTGGTGGGGGTATTTTGGCTGACCGGCGCAGTGTTATTAGCCAGAGCCGAATCACCGCCTCAAAATGGGCCGGAGCCTGGAACGGTTTTGTTGCAGCAGGATGGCGGATCGGGGACAGGACAAGATGCCGATTGCTTAATGTGTCATGCCGATCATGATTTTAAGGGGGCTTTCCAAAACGGAGAATCGATTTCTTTGTATGTGGACAGTAGTGAATTTGAGCGCTCGGTTCACGGCCCGGCCGGCCTGGAGTGTTTGGCCTGCCATACCAAAATTAGTCGTTACCCCCATCATGAAGAAAAACAGGTGACATGTGTAACCTGCCACCCGGAAGAGGGGGGCACGGCTGACGCCGGCGACACCCCCGTGCGGGTCCAGTTATCGTATGCAGACCGCCGGGAAATGACGTTAAGCATTAATGAAGACTGCCGTTCCTGTCACGAGGAAGAATTTGCGGTTGCCGGCGACAGCGCTCATGTCAGAGTCCTTAAAGGCGGCAACCGCGACGCGCCCGTGTGTATAGATTGTCATGGCAGCCATAACATTACCCCTCCCGGGGAACCACGAGCCAAGATTTCGCACACCTGTGGCGAATGTCACGGGGCGGTCTACTCAACCTATCGCACCAGTATTCACGGAGCAGCTCTGGACGAAGAATCTAATCTGGATGTACCTACCTGCATAGATTGTCACGGGGTACACAGTGTTCGTGGCCCGCGTGATACCGCTTATCGAAACGACAGTATTACCATCTGTGGGGGGTGCCACGCCAACCGGGAAATGATGGACACGTACGGCATCTCTACCGATGTCTTTGAAACGTATCTGGACGATTTTCATGGCCGCACCGTTGATCTTTTCCGCCGCCAGGATGCGGGCAACCCCAGCAATAAAGCGGTGTGCTTTGATTGTCATGGTATCCACAATATCCGCCCGGTGGACGATCCCCTGTCTACAATTTATCCAACTAATTTGCAGCATACCTGCCAGCAATGCCACGAAGATGCCAATATTACATTCCCCAAAGCCTGGGTCAGCCATTATTTGCCTACCTGGCAGGACACGCCTGCCTTGTACGCCATCAACACCATCTACCAACTGTTAATTCCACTAACAATTGGTGGGTTTATGCTTTATATTGGTTTGGATGCCCGCAAACGCTGGTCTGACAAGCGCCAGATCATCCGCCAGGCGCTGGCCCTTGCCGAAGAAGAGATGGAGAAGGAACTGAAAGACGATTATGACTTTACTCAAAGAAACTGAAGCTAGCCAACAAACGCGCGCTCAGGCTGAAGAAACTATTTCAATTGAGCGGATTAAGAAAGAAGCTCTGGCGAGCAAGGTGCGAGCCGCTCGCGCTCTGGCTGCGCGCCTGCAAACAGCGTCCGACGGTTCCCGAAGCTTCATCCGGTTTAGCCGCGCTCAATGCCGCGAACACCAGATTTTGCTGGCGTCGTTTGTAACCTTGTCCGTAACCGGCTTGCTCCAGCGCTACAGCCAGCTTTTCCTGGTAGGGGTGGTTATCAATATTTTTGGGGGGATAGACACCATCCGCACCATTCATCACCTGGCGGCGGTGGTGTTTATTTTGCAGTCTGTCTATCACGCCTGGCTAATCCTGGTGCTGTGGGCGGTAAAGCGGGAACGAGGGAGTATGTGGCCTTATCTGCGCGATTTTCTTGACCTGTTTCAGATGCTGAGATTTAATCTGGGCCTGGCCAAAACAAGGCCGGCGTTTGACCGCTTCAGCGGGGAAGAGAAGCTGGAATACTGGGCCTTGTTATGGGGCTCGCTGCTTATGATTATTACCGGGCTGATGATGTGGTTTCCCACTCTGGCCACTTCACTTTTGCCGGGCAATATTATCCCTATTTCCCTGGCTCTCCACGGTTGGGAGGCCATTTTGGCCATTTTGGCCATTCTCACCTGGCATATGTACCACGTGGTCATCAAAGTGCGAAACCGCAGTATTTTTACAGGCATTATGACCGAGGCAGAAATGCAGCATGAACATCCATTGGAGCGCCGGCGTATTTTGGCTGCTCACAAATTTTTGCAAAAAACGGCTTCGCAAAAAAAGGACATCGAAAACGACCTGATAGATCCCCAACTCAGTTTAAAGGGAACCCGCCATGAAGCAGCTTAAGGTTTCGAACCAGAAAATTACAAAAGAGGCGCAACCTGCTCCTGCCAAAAAACGCCGCCGGCCATTATTTCGCCGGCCAACTTTTAAAGGATTGAGAAGACGTTTGCTGCGCTGGCCAACTATTACCGTAGATCTCAACCGGGCCAGGCATCGACACATTCTGTTTTTTAGTTTTGTTTGTTTACTGGTCATTGGAATTTTTTTCCTGGTTGGCAGCTACCAAACTTATAACTATACCGAGAGCGCCGAATTTTGCGGCACGGTTTGCCACCCAATGCAGGCTGAGTTTGTGCGCTACAAGCGCTCACCACACGCCAATGTAGATTGCGCCACGTGCCATATTGGAGAGGGAACCTCGTTCTTTGTCAAATCTAAAATTACCGGTATTGCGCAGGTATTCTCTGTACTTGGAGATACCTACCCCCGCCCGGTCAAGGGGCCGGTTTACAACCTGCGCCCGGCCCGCGAAACGTGCGAGGAATGTCACACGCCTACTTCGTTTAAGGATAACATCATCAAAACTATTAACCATTACGCTGATGATGAAGCCAACACCCCGGTGCGCTCTAATCTTATCTTAAAAATGGGGGGCTGGCAGGAAAGCACCGGTGTCAGCGAGGGTATTCACTGGCATATTACCAACCCGGTCTATTTTATTACAGCCGACGAGCAGCGACAGGTGGTGTTGTGGGTGGGAGTTGAGCAAGAGGATGGCTCGTTGAAAGAGTATTTTGCCCGCGACATGCTCAACATGGCCTGGACTTCGTTTGTGGAAGAAGCCCGTGAAAACGGTGAGATGCGGCTGATGGATTGTATCGACTGTCACAACCGCACGGCCCACGTTATCCCCGCGCCGGAAGTGATGGTAGACAACGCTATTACCACCGGCCTGATTTCAACCGGGCTGCCCTACATTCGATCCAAGGCAGTGGAGGTGTTGTCCCCGGCCTACACCAGCCAGACCGAAGCCCATACCGCCATTGAGGGGTTGCTTGATTTTTACCGTGTGGGTTACCCGGAAGCAGTTAGCAATTACCAGCCTGAACTGGAAGAAGTCGTTGCCCAATTGAAGGATATTTACTCGGAAACCAGCTTCCCGGATATGGATTTGAATTGGCAAACCAATCCAAACAACGAAAAGCACAGGCCCACGCTGGGCTGCTTTCGCTGCCACGACGGCAAGCACGTAAGTGTAGACACTGCCGGCAATGAGGTGGAGACCATCAGCGTTAAGTGTAACCTGTGCCACACCGTACCCATTATTGGCCGGGGCAATGGCATGCTTGTAGAAGCGCCCGTTATTGTCGGCGCTGTTCCCGCCTCGCACTCCGACTTTCGCTGGACTATTGAACATCGCACCGTAACCGATCCCGATGGAGAGAAATGTTACGACTGTCACGGTAAAGGGTTTTGCAATAACGGCGCTTGCCACAACCTGTCTCACCCGCCTGACATGTTGTTTACCCACGCCGAGGAGTATCGCAAGCAAGGTGATCAGGTGTGCTACACCTGCCATCAGGATATTTTGTGCAGCCGGTGCCACCCGGGCGGTATCGTGGCTAACCCGTAAGAGCAGGGAGTACCAGGGAATAGGGAGTAAGCTATTACCCGCTCGTAGTCAGCCTCGAAGCGATAGCGGAGTGGCGTTAGACGACCGAAGGTCC
>CAYWSS010000279.1:0-7570 GCA_964460505.1 uncultured Caldilineaceae bacterium
CTAACCGCTCTCACCGCACTCGGCAGCAGCGTTGCGCACGATGCGGTTTTCTCAGTTGAGCAATTGTTGTATTACCTGCCGATTGTCCTGAGAAACTTTCCTTCTGAATAGCCTTTTTGTATCTTCTCAAAAAGGGGAAGATGGCCCAGACCTCAAAGGTTTCACAACCTTTGAGGTCTCTGGATTATTAAAATGGTACAGAAACGAGGTGAAGTAAATTGAATCGGATAATACAAGAGAAAGGGTAATTCTTGTGCGCATTCTTTTCATCAGCCCTTATATTCCTTCTCTTATTCGGGTGCGGCCTTATAATCTTATAAAATACCTGGCTCGCCGGGGACACCGGATAACGCTGCTGGCGTTAGTGCCGCCCGGCGAAGATACAGGCAGCCTGGATACGCTGCGGGCCTGGTGTCACCAGGTGTTAACGGTGCCGCACCCTAAATGGCGTACGTTTTGGAATGCGTTACAAGTTGTTCCCGGCAAAACACCGCTTCAGGCTGCTTACTCGCGCTCTCCGGAAATGTTAAAGTTGATTCGGCACGCCCGGGCCAGAGAAAAATTTGATGTGGTTCATGTGGAGCATTTGCGCGGCGCAGAATTGAGCGGCGCGATGAATGGTACGCCGGTTGTATATGCTTACAGAGATTCTGTTCGTGTGCTTTATGAGCACTTGTTGAGCCGCGCCCCTACCGGGGCCAGTTGCCTCACGGCCCGCTTTGATCTGGCTCGACCCCGCCACTACGAAAGCCACCTGCTGGAAAAGTTTGACCAGGTGTTGATAACCTCTCCGCAGGATAAAAAGGCGCTGGCGGGCCTTTTAAATAAAAAGGATGCCGATAACCGCATAACGGTGCTGCCCAACGGGGTCGATCTGGACTATTTCTTTCCGCTGGATGCGCCACGTGATCCGGCCACGTTGATTTACACCGGCAAAATGAGCTATCACGCCAACATTGCCGCGGCTCTTGATTTAGCCACGCAGGTAATGCCGTTGGTGTGGCAGCAACACCCCGAGGCAAAGCTGGTTATCGCCGGCAAAGACCCGCCGGCCCAATTGCAGGAGTTAGCCACCGACCCCCGCATCAATTTAACCGGATTTGTGCCGGATTTAAGGCCGTATCTGGCGCAGGCCACACTATCGGTCCTGCCTATCCGGTACAGCGTAGGTATCCAAAACAAGGTGCTGGAAGCCATGGCTATGGGCACACCGGTGATAACCACCCGGCAAACGTTGACCGCGCTTCAGGCAGAGGCCGGTCAGGATGTGGTTGTGGCCGATACGCATGAGGCTATGAGCCAGGCCGTAATCGATTTATTAACGGATGCTGATCATCGCCGGAAAATTGGGCGGGCGGGACGAAAATACGTGGAAACGCATCACGATTGGCAGCAAATTGCCGAAAAGCTGGAAGTTGTTTATCGAGCCGAAATTTCGAGGAAAGGTTAAGTTGCGGGCGGCAGAAATGTTCCATTGGATACCAGTATAAAATTGGTAGTGTGCCCTTTTGAATGATGGAGCAATGTAAAACTGAATTGCGAGCGAACTCGAATTTGCAGAAAGACGAGGTTTTGCGAACAACATGTAATGGTTCCGAATTAGTTGCAGAAGAAATCTGCGATTTTGCGCAATATACAGGTAAAATCTGGCCCAAAATATGCTATTTGGTAGTGTTGAAAACTACTTAAACTGCAACTAACCGGTAACCATTACAGTTTTGCAAACAATACGGGCCAAACGCAACCGCAAGGTGTTGGCCCGCCGAGCGTGTGATTAGGCAGATTCAAAATTTAAACTGTCCCAACACGTATTGCGTAAGGTCATTTGTACAAAACAGTTGCGCCGGATCCCTTGCGGGTCAGTACAGGTGTACGCAGTATGCAATACGAACTTGGGACATTTATTTTCTTGTAGCTACCTTAGAGATTATCCGGTGGGTTAAGTTTTCGGAGCAGACTTCCTACTAAATCAACGTGCTTCTTTGGCAAAATCTGTCCTTTGATACGCATCTGTGAGACAGGACTGAAGCTGTTGAGCCAAATGACGAACGTGAGGTTCCTTGAATATTCTTAGATGTGAGCCAGGAATGATTTTTACATCTACACCCTTTTGGGCTAATGGCCCCCACCCCATCTCAGCATCGTGTGAACAAAATAATCGTCCTCCTCTGGCTCGTAGCAAGGTGATCTGGCCATCGTAATATTGCGGAGCATAATTCTTTAATGCGTTGTGATTGGCTTCAATGATATGCTGGATATGCTCTGGAAATTGATCAGCATTATCTATAAGATCACCGGCATCAAGTTGTGGCCCCGTAGACCGGTTAGCAGTTAACAACCAGCCGATTTTTTTGCGGAACTGGCGGATTTTCTTCTGCATACGAGCAACCATCTCATCTGGTCTTAAAAGGATGAAGTCCTGCAGGCGGTAAGGTAGATTTCTCAGCACGTCAATTAAAAGTTTTGGCCCCCAGGAGACCTTAAAATAATCCGAATTGGCGGGCATATGATCCAGGATTACCAATAGGGCAACTTCTTGATCTTGGGATCGCAAAAGCCGCCCCATCTCCAAAGTTATGTTTGCACCGGCAGAATAGCCACCCAAAAAGTAGGGGCCTTCCGGTTGAAATGCCCGCATTTCATTGACATAATGCTCTGCCATAGCTTCAATAGAGGTTAACGGCGTTTGCAAACCGTCAATGCCACGTGACTGTAAACCATAAAACGGTTGATTGGGATCCATATGTTGAACCAACTCACCAAACCAGTAGATGTCCCCAGTAATGCCATGTACGCAGTAAAAAGGTGGCCTGGAACTATTGTTGCCCAATTGAATGGGTACCAGCGAAGACCAGCTAACCTTACCGGCTTGTTGGCTAATAAGTTGAGCAAGATGCCGGATGGTTGCCTTTCGAAATAGGCTGGTCAAAGGTAAGTTAACTTCAAACTCTTGCTCAATGCGGGCAAACAGGCGCACGGCCATGAGCGAGTGTCCACCTATGGTAAAAAAATCGTCGTTGATGCTAATGGGCGATACACGCAGTAGTTCTTGCCAGATGACCGTTAATTGTTCTTCAATTTCATTACTGGCCGCCACAAAGTCTGCCTCAGTTGTAATTTGAGTTCGAACCGGCAAAGGTAAGGCACGACGATTGATCTTGCCATTGGGTGTTAAGGGAAGTTTTTCTAAAGGTATAAAGATGGATGGTACCATATACTGCGGAATTTTTTCTTGTAGAAACTCTCGCACAGCGCCGGTTGAGAGAAGTGACTGAGGAGATATTGGCACAATGTAAGCGACCAGGTAACTACTGTGTTTAGTCTCTTCGCTTTCCCATAGCATAACTATGGCCTCTTGAACACCGGGATATTGCCCCAACACAGCTTCAATTTCGCCCAGTTCAACCCGAAAACCACGAATTTGTACCTGTTGGTCAGCTCGTCCGGCAAATTCTGCGTTGCCGTCAGGTAAATAGCGACCCAGGTCACCGGTGCGATAACAACGGTCAGATGGGTCATTGGTAAATGGGTTGGCAATGAACTTTTCACGGGTTAGCCTCTCGTCGCCCAGATAACCCTCTGCCAGGTGCGGACTACGCATGTAGATTTCGCCTACTTCGCCAACTCCGGCTAATTGTCTTTGTGCATTTAAGATAAGCAACTGAATATCCGGCATTCCCTGACCCAACGAGATAATTTCCTTGGGGCGTGCAGTGGTTGAGGTGAGGTTTTCAACCGGTTTTTCCGATCCGCCAGTTACTACAAAGTAGGTAACGGCGCGTTGGGTTTCGGTTGAGCCATAAAAGTTGATAACCTGCAAATTTGGCGCTAAATCATACAATCGCTGTACGTCTCGACGGGTCAAAATATCGCCAACAAAGAATGCGTAGCGTAAGTTGGAAATTTGTTGGGTTGCCGGCAACTCTTCCTGAGCTATTTCGGTAATAACCTGGCCCATAGCCGGCGTTAAATTAGTAATGGTGACGGCTTCTCGACGTAACCAATGTGCCAGCCGGCCCGGCTGATACATCTGTTGTGGCTCTGGGATACAGATTGTTCCGCCTACCCACAAGGCTGTAAAAATATCTCGCTGAAGAGGGTCGTGAGCCAGCCCCGATAACATGCTGAAATTATCGTCGGAACCAAGTTTAAAGCGCGTTTCTTGCCAGGGAAGAAAGTGAGAAAGCGAGCCGTGTCGCCCCAAAATTGCCTTAGGCTTACCTGTAGAACCAGAGGTAAAAGAGATGTAAGCCAAATCGTCTGGCCCCACTTTTGTATTGGGGGTGGTTGCAGGATATTCGGCCAAAAAATTCTCCTGCTCTGCTACCGAACGGCCCGGCAATTTGAGACGACAATTACAAGATAATGTTTCCAATAAGGTAATTATTTCAGCCGGAGGAGAGCCGGCGGCTTCAATTTCAATCCAGCCAAACGGTTGGGCCTGGCTAATATACTCCAGCAAGCGGTCGGTTGGGTAAGCCGGATCTAAAATTACGTAAGTTGCGCCTGATTTTAAAATTCCCATTACCGCCCAAACCAGTGAGGCGCTGCGGTGGCCGTAAATCATTACCACGTTTTTTGGTTTTATCCCATACTGAATCAGGTAATGAGCTAATTGGTTGCTCCGCGTCTCCAACTCTCGGTAATTCCACTGTTCTGCCGGGTCAATGATAGCCGGGTGGTCTGGTTGGATTTGAGCCTGGCGGGTAAGCGCGGTATAAATTGGCCCATACCATGTAAAATCCAACGGTTGCGCGGGGTTTGGCAGGTAACTTTTGGCTAGCTCCGTAACCAGTGAAAAATTATTGATTTTCTGATGGGGGTTGGCCACGGCCTGGGCCAATATCGTTTCAAATTGACACAACATTTCATCCATTCGCGCTGCGCTGAACAGATCGGCATTATATACAAGTTTGAGCCGAATATGGTCTGCCGGTTCAGAAATGTAGAGAGTCAAATCGAACTTGGATTCCAGCTCAGAATTCGAGATAATCTCGCCGGTGACACCGGGCAACTCAATCGCCTCGTGGTTAAGGTTTAGCATGTTAAAGAAGATTTGAAATAACGGCGTCCGGCTAAGGTCGCGTTCGGGCTTCAAAATATCCAGCAGCATTTCGAAGGGGACATCCTGGTTTGAGTAGGCATTTAGAGCGACTTCACGAACCTGACCAAGTAATTCTTGGAACGTAAGGTCGCCGGAAAGCTGTGTGCGCAAAACTACGGAGTTGATAAAAAAACCAATCAACCCCTCCGTCTCTGTTCTGTTACGGCCGGCAATTGGCGAACCAATAATTATATCGTCTTGCCGGGTATGCCGGTACAACAACAACTTAAAGCCGGTCAGTAGTGTCATAAACAGGGTGACATCTTCTTGTTGGCAAAGGTTATTCAACGCCCGCGACAACTCTGGGGAAAGCAACCGAACCTTGTTGGCGCCGCGCATGGTTTGGATCGGTGGGCGGGTGTAGTCGGTTGGTAACTCCAGATTGGGCAGCTCGCCGGCCAGCTGTTCTTTCCAGTAGGCGAGTTGAGTTTGTTCCACATCGCCGTGAAGCCATTGCTGTTGCCATACAGCAAAATCGGCATATTGAATAGGTAATTCAGGGAGTGAGGGAGGGACGCTTTTGATTAAGGCTGTATAAAGCGTGGCAAGTTCATGGACGAAAACACCAAATGACCAACCATCAGAGATGATATGGTGCATGGTCATCAGGAAAATGTGTTCCACCTCACCCAATTTCAAAAGCTGTGCCCGAAAGAGTGGCCCCCGGACAAGATCAAAAGGTTGCTTAGCCTCGTGTCGCACAAGCCGATCAACTTCCGATTCCTGTTGAGCATCGGGCAGTAGGCTCAAGTCTGTGACTGGCAGGGTACAGGGCTGATGAGGATGAATGACTTGAAAAGGTTGTCCCTCGACAGCAGAAAAAGTTGTCCGAAGCGACTCGTGGCGACAAATTATCGTATCAATGCTCTGTTCGAGGGGAGAAATTTCCAGGGGGCCGTGTAAACGTACCGCGGAAAATATATTATAGGCGGTTGTATCGGCTTCAAGTTGCTCTAAAAACCAGACACGTTGCTGTGAAAAAGAAAGAGGCAGCGGTCCCTGGCGTGAAACGGGTTTAAGCGAAGGGAGATTATTCGTGGCCTTAGCAGCCTTTAAGAAGGTGAGTATCTCCCCTTTACGGGTTACGATTTCGGATTTTAGCGCCGGAGTCAACGCGCCTTTGGGCGCGTTAAGGCGCAGCCGACCACCATCAACCTGAAACTCAACCCCCAGCTTTCGCAATTGGGATAGAAAATCAACAGTGGTCATAGTTCAAACTCCTCAAATTCCTCTGCATCGACGCTGGTCGAGGGTGCTTGGGTAGCCCAAACCATGGTATCAATGAATTCCGATAATTCAAGCAGGATGGGGGTCGTAAAGAGATTACGAAGCGGCAGGTTGATCTGAAATTGTTCCCGTATCCGCGAAACCACCTGGGTGGCCAATAAAGAGTGGCCACCTAAATCAAAGAAATTGTCATAAATTCCTACTTTGTCAAGACCAAGAACATCCGCCCAAATCTGGCTTAAGGTTATCTGGGTAGAAGTTTGTGGCGCAACAAAAATTTCATCCAGGCCGGATCGGGAATGATCGGGGGCCGGCAGCCCTTTGCGGTCTACTTTACCATTGGGAGTTAAAGGAAGGGTGTCTAATATTGTAAAAGCAGCAGGTATCATATAGTCGGGTAGTGTCTTTTTCAGCTTGCATAAAAGTCGATGGTAGCAGGATCGGCAAACATCAGACCCTCATAATCGCTGCGCCACATGCCAATAAATACACCGGTTTGGCTTCTATCCAGTTTGTCTATTACCAGCCCTGCATCCTCTAAGGCTTCCCAGGTTATCTCCAACAGCAGTCGCTGCTGTGGATCCAGCCGTTCCGCTTCGCGCGGGGAGATGCCAAAAAAATCTGCGTCAAACTGGTCGATTTTTTTCAGGAAACCACCCCAGCGAGTCATAATTTTGCCCGGCGTAGCCGGACGGGGGTCATAATAGGTTTCAAGGTCAATACGATCCGAAGGAATTTCAGTGATAGCGTCAACCCCATTGCATAAAAGCTGCCAGAAGGTTTCGGGATTATTGGCTTCGCCGGGAAAACGACAACCAATACCAATAATGGCTACAGGATCTTTACTCAACATTTGTTTTGTCGTATCGACAGTTTTCGGCTGTCCGTTTTTTGGGGCCATAATTACACCTACTTTAAACCTTTTCCTCAGATCTACTTCACGAATGATATACTGAGTCCTAGCAGCTTGTCGGAAAAAGACCTCGCGGGTTTATTTTAGAGCTTTTACGAGTAAAGTCACCCTTGTTATTAAGCTAATTCGTAGCCAAAATAGTCGTTAAAAAACCGCGAGGTCTGGACAAATCGACTTCTTCGACAGCCTGCCAGGGAAAAACACATTTGCTAATGCTGGTTTAGCTTGCATATCAGGCCAGATTATCGTTTAAATGTTGCACCAGCAAAGTGTGAGTATTTTGTAGATAGAAATGGTTGCCGGAAAACATCGCCAGGTTAAATTTA
>CAYWSS010000280.1:0-7550 GCA_964460505.1 uncultured Caldilineaceae bacterium
GCGAAAATTGTAAACCTGTCTTTTGCTTCATTTTGGCCGAATGAAACGATACCGATTTAAGATGTCTCGTCACCTTTTGGAGTTGGCCCATTGCGGGGCACCTCGTGATGGCGGCGGCAGCGAGCCTCGTATACTTCGCTGGCGCCCACCATAATTACCGGGTCATCATAATTGGCGGGGAGATTGTCAATTAAACGTTGGGTTCGGCTGGCGGGCGCGCCGCACACCATGCAAATGGCTTGCAGCTTATCCACAACCTCTGCCTGGGCCATCAGCAGCGGCATGGGGCCAAAGGGTTCGCCCCGAAAATCCATATCCAGCCCGGCCAGAATTACGCGCAATCCGTCATCGGCCAGCTTTTCGCACAGCTCGGCCACTTTCCAATCAAAGAATTGCACTTCATCAATGGCAATAACGTCGGTATTTTCTTCAATCAGATTTTCTATCTGGAACGCATCTTCAACCACAACCGCTTCATAATGATGCCCACTGTGCGAGCTAACTTTTTCGACTTCGTACCGGTCATCCAGTTTGGGTTTAAAGACTTGCACCTTTTGTTTTGCAATTTCGGCCCGAACCAGCCTGCGAATCAGCTCTTCGCTTTTTCCGCTGAACATGCTGCCGCAAATCAGCTCAATCCATCCCCCGTCGTAGCGATGATACATAAGAGAATCCCTCCAAAAAAAGAGCAGACTCGTTAAGGAGTCTGCTCTAATCGTCTTGTAAAGTTACAAAATCAACAACATCTCTGTGTCAATCTATAAAAATTAACAACTAGGCTTTTGCAAAAAGCGCTTCCCGGGCGGCATCCAGTTTGGCAATAACTTCATCGTACGCCTTTGGCCCAAATCCTTCCAGAGACAGCAAACTGTTTTTACCTTCGTCAATTTTTTTAGAGAGATCTCCAACCGTTACAATGTTGGCGTCGTGCAAAAGCTGGAACACGCGATCGTTAAGGTCAAGCGCAATCAGTTGCTGCTTGAGGAATCGCTGCTCAGTTTTCTTCGCAGCGGCTTGTTGGCGTTTCTGGGCATCTTGCTGGTGGGCGCCAAAGCTGCTCAAGCGTTTCATAAAGCGATCTACCTGCCCGGCGGTGTCAACAATGCGCTGTTCGCCGGTGTAAAATGGGTGACATTTTGAGCAGACATCGGTACGAATAAGTTCAGCGGTTGAACCGGTTGTCCAGGTATTGCCGCAGGAGCAAACCACTTTGGCTTCGGGATAATATTTTGGATGAATACCTTTTTTCATTTCTCAAACCTTTCTCGCACAGAGTTTACAAATTTTTGGAGCCTCTCCCGGAGAACTCGGCAAAATTCTTAAACTCTAGTTGGCTTCCGGATACACGCTGATTCGCTTTTTGTCGCGGGTCACGTGTTCAAATTTTACAAACCCGTCGGCAGTGGCAAACAAGGTGAAATCTTTGCCCATGCCTACGTTGGCTCCCGGATAAAATTTGGTTCCCCGTTGGCGAACCAAAATGTTACCGGAGATTACAGCTTCACCACCAAATTTTTTTATGCCAAGACGTTGGCTATTGCTATCGCGGCCGTTTTTACTGGAACCGCCACCTTTTTTATGTGCCATTGCTTTTCTCCCCTAACTTAGGCTGTAATTTCATCAATCTGCAAGCGCGTAAAGTCTTGCCGATGCCCTTGCTTTTTGTGATAATTTTTCTTGTGTTTATAAACGATGATTTTTTTGCCACGCCCATGGCCTTTAACCGTGGCCGAAACCTGGGCGCCTTCGACAACCGGGTTTCCAACTTTTACCCCATCTTCACCGGACACCATTAAGACGCGATCAAATTCCACTTTATTACCCGCCTCAACGGCAAGCTTTTCCACTTTTATTTCATCGCCTTCTGCCACACGATATTGTTTGCCGCCACTTTCAATTACCGCATACATCCTGCAATCTCCAAATCTAAGATATTGTTATCTATTTCAACAAAAAACGAGTGCAACCGGCACTGCGCGGTCGCACAAAAAATAATTATATCCGTGCGGGCATAAATGTCAAACAGAGGGTTGAGAATTGGGTAAATTCCTCATTTAGCCGGCCATCGGGCCACGATGGTCTGTCCGCCGGCTACTTTCTGCCCAACGTGAGTTAAAATTTCTACCTCGGGCGGCAAAAGCAGGTCAACCCGGCTGCCAAATTTAATTAATCCATAGCGTTGGCCGGCGGCCAGTTGATCACCGATAGTGGGCCGGCACACAATCCGCCGCGCCAGTATCCCGGTAATTTGCTTTACCCCCACCGGCCCGCGAGGCGTGGCTAACCCCACATAATTATATTCGTTGCCGTGCGTATCTTTGAGAAACGCGGGCGCAAAGCTGCCCGGTTGGTACTGTGTAAATTGTACGGTGCCCTGATACGGAATGCGCTGCACGTGAACATCAAACAGGCTTAAAAACATGCTCACTCGCCGGGCCGGGCCGTTAAAAAAGTGAGGCTCGTGAACCAGCTTAATATCGGTAATTTTGCCATCGCCGGGAGCCAAAATCCACTCCGGCGATAGTGAGGCCGGCACCCGCTCCGGGTCTCTGAAAAAATAAAAAACCCAGCTCAAAAGGGTCAGCGGCACTAACGTAAGCCATCGTTGTTTTGCCAGCCACAGTAGCAAGCTGATGCCGGAAAGCCCCAATACAATGGGTTTAACTTCGCGCCAGGCAGCCAAAATTCCGCTCATGTTTGTTCAATCCGTCTTAATCTTTTGTAGGTTGCTTTAAATGTAAGTAACAGGGGGCCGGTTATTGCATACAACAAAAACAGCCCAAAAGGTACGGCCTTCCAGCCGGCAATCAGCCAGCAGGCTAAAGTAATGATAACCATTCCCGCCCAGAACATGGAGGGCAGTGAGAGAATTCGGGTGCTTTTTGGGTAGGGAAAAGGGCTGATCATCAAATAGCTAACCGATATCACCGCCACCGTCCACCAGATGTTGATTGTCCAGTGCTGCCAAAAACTGGCGGTAATCAGCAATGCGCCGGCCATTGGAATGGGCAGCCCTTTGAAATAGCCGCCCCGATTGGCAGGACGGGTGTTAAATCGAGCCAGCCGGTAGGCCCCCGCCACCACAAATGCCAGCGAGGCAATGCTGGCCACATATTGATCTACCCCAACAATCAACATCAAATGATAAACCAAAATTGTGGGGGCCACCCCAAAGGTGATGACATCTGCCAAAGAATCCAGCTCTTTGCCAATATCACTCACAGCATTAAGTCTAACGGCCAACTGGCCGTCCAGCACATCCAGAATTGAGCCTAAAATAATCAATATCGCTGCCAACAAAAAGTTTCCATCGGCCAGCACCATAATGGCCAGCACCCCAAAAACCAGGGAGCTAATGGTGGCGGCACTGGGAATTACCAGCGTTAATTTTCTTGGCAAAACAACCTCCTTTGGTCAATTATCAATGAGTAATGAGTAATGAGTAAATGCCAATTGTTCATTATTCATTGTTCATTGTTTTCCAGTAATAAACCCACGTGGGCGGAACATTAATCAAAACCGCCCGTTGATCAAAGAGATACTGCCCGGCAAGGTTGTCGATGATTGCCTGATTGGCGTCCATTTTTGCTTTGGTGGCGGCGCCGCTAAACAGGTATTTTAAGCGGCTGATAAAGATATATTTGACGTAGCTGAATACGCCGCCCGGTTTCAGGCGGGCCATCATCAGGTTCAGAATTTCCTGCACAAGGTCGGGCGGGAAGTTGGTGAGCGGTAGGCTGAAAACGATAAAGTCGTACTGGCCCGAGGCAATGCTTCGAATATCGGCGTTAATCAGGTTGACTTCTACGCCCGGTTTGGCTTGAAAATCGGGGTCGGTTTCAAATCGCTGTTTGAGACAGGCCGTCAAGCCGGAACTGATTTCGACAACATCCAGCACGTCCCCCGCTTCCAGCAGCGGCACAATCTCACGGGTAAACGAGCCTGTTCCGGCCCCCGCCTCAAGTACGCGCACCGGCCCCTGTTTTTGAGCCAGATAAGCCACGCCGGCCTGCCCCAAATAGCGGGAACTGGGCATAATGGCACCCATATGAAAAAAATCGTCGATGAATTGTTGAAAAAACAGTTTCTGATTTGAAGATGGTGTTTCCTGTAAGCTCATTTACTCTTCCAGAGATTAAGGTTTTGGCACCAGATTAAATCCGGCGGTTAAGAAATGGCGGTCAAAGGCAAATGCTTCGGGGATACTGCGTTCCTGCATTACCGCAAAACTAACGGCATCAACAAAACTAAAATCCTGGTCCGCGTCTTGGCGCAAAATTTTTTCGGCCCGGCTTTCCAGCTTTTCATCCGAATATAACTTGAGAATACGATTGCTCTGATGGATGGACTGAAGCAAATTCATTGCGGGCCGATGACCACCGGCCCGCCGAATTAAAACATAGGCCTCGGCAATGGCCAGGTTGGTTGTTACCATAAATCGGTACTGCCGCAGTAACTCCGGGTATGTTGCAGCAGCAGCTTTGTGATACTGGTCCCGAGTATCGCTGATGGCAATCCACGCGCCGGCATCAACAAAAATTTCTTTGGTCACTGCCGATTATCTTCCGTTTCAAAGTCGGCCAGATATTTGTCGTGATTCTGTGCCAGATCGCCAAGCCCGGAATCGAACATCCCCACAATAGCCAAGGCCGGATCGTCCTCCACCGGCACGTCATCAAGCAATTGATCCACCGCCTGACGCACCAACTCAGCCAGAGAAGTGCTGCGTCGCTGGGCCAAACCACGCAGCGCATCCAGTTGATCCTTGCGCAAATACACTTGAAGCGGTTTCTTGGTAAGTGTTGCCATTGTTACACCTCCTGAAGTGATGTAACAAGATTATACATCACCCGCCAACATCAACCAAAAGATTGACGATTTCTTTGAGCAAATTCTAAATTTTACGAATATCACCCAGGCTCGTTCCCAAACTCTGTTTGGGGACGACATTGCCTTGAAACCCTGTTTCAATTAAAACCGCAAACAGAGTTTGCAAAGCAATTTGGTTCCCAAACCGGAGTTTGGGAACCAGTGTGAATCCCGACTAACCTGCGACCCTGCGACTTGCAACCTTGCGACTTTATTATTGATATCCAAACAACCGCCGGAAGGCCGGTTTGTACCAGAGGCCCTCAAAATCCGGGTTGTTTTGGGCTTCTTCCCGTTTGCCGGGATCCATCTCGATGGCCTGGGTCAGCCAGGTAACACAGGCCTCGTCGTTGCCCAGCAGGGCCAGCACACAGGCTTTGTGATACACCGCTTCAGGGTCGTCCGGGGCAAAACGAATGGCCGAGTCAAAATCTTTCATGGCCTGGGTGTAATTGCCCTGATTGTAGGAGGTTAAGCCCCGGTTGTGATAAGCGGTGGCATCCTCCGGGTCAAGCTCAATGGTTTTGTTAAAGTCGTGCAAAGCCCGATCGTAATTACCCATACTGTAGTAGACCAGCGCCCGATTGTATATAGCCGAAACGTTTTCTGCGTCGTAAGCCAGCGCCTGGTCAAAATCCCGAATGGCCTGATGATAATCGTTCATGGCATCGTAGGCCGCGCCCCGATAAATGTAGGCGCTCACATCGTCGGGATTAAGCCGTAAAGCCCGGCTGTAATCCTTAATGGCTTGCTGCACGTTACCCAAACCGTTGTAGGCCAGCCCCCTGTTCTTAAAAGTGGCCGGATTACTGGCATCCAGCCGCAAGGCCTGGTTATAATCTTCGATGGCCTGCAGGTAATCGCCCAGCTTAAAATAAGCATTGCCGCAGTTGTTGTAGCTGGCCGGGTCCTCCGGATTCATACGAATAGCCTGATTAAAATCCTCAATGGCCGATTCGATGGCATCCTGCTGCATATAAATGATGCCCCGGTTGTGGTAGTAGGAGGCATCGTTGGGGTTGAGCATAATCGCCTGCGTAAAATCGCCCACAGCCTCCTGATACCGTTGGCTGTTGGCATACACGCTGCCCCGGTAATTGTAAGCCGAACTATTGCCGGAATCCATCTGCAGCGCATTGCTGAAATCGGCAATGGCCTCATCGTAGTTGAGCAGCGCCGCATGCGCCAGGCCCCGATTTTGCAGAATTTCCAGATTGCCCGGCTTCAACTGCAAGGCCTGATTGTAATTTTTCAGCGCGGCCTGATAATCACCCTGGTGGGCGTGGGCCAGCCCCAAATTATGGAACATTTCCGCTTCCGCGGGATTCAGGTCGATGGCTTTTTGCAGGTCACTCACCGCCCGGCCGCTGTCATTCAGCGCTGTGTACGACAGGCCGCGTTCGTAGAAGCAAGCCCACTGGTCGGGATTAATTTGCAGGGATTGGCCAAAATCGCTGATGGCCCGCTGATAGTGATTCTGCATGGCGTAGGCCTTGCCCCGGCTAAAAAAGGTGTCCGCGCTTTGGGGCCGCAGCCGCACCGACTGGTTGAAATCGCGGATGGCCCGCCCCGGGCCGGCCTGGTCCAGATAAACGCAGCCCCGATTATATAACGCCTCGGCGTGTTTGGGATTTAGGCGCAGCGCCTCGTCAAAATCTTCCAGCGCCAACGAATGGTTTTTTAGCTTGTAATGGGCAAACCCCCGCTGATTCAGGGTAAAGGCATCCGCCGGGTGCATGCGCAGCGAGCGGTTGAAATCGTCCACCGCCTTGCGGTAATCCTGCATCCGCAAAAAGGCCAGCCCCCGGTAGCGATAAAGACGCACACCTGCCGGTGTGGATTTGCCGTCGGCGCTCTGGCTGCCATTCAGCTCAATAGCGTGGTCGTAGTCGGCAATGGCCCGCACGTAATCGCCCCGGCGATTGTGAACCAGCCCCCGGTTGGCAAAGGCCCCCAGCATTTCCGGTTCAAGCGCGATGGCCCGGTCAAAATCTGCCAGCGCGGCCTCGTACTCACCGGCCCCGGAATAGGCCCGGCCCCGCTCGTTGATGAGCAAGGCATCGTCGGGCCGCAGGTCAATGGCCGCCTCAAAATTGCCAATGGCCTGCGCGTATTCTCCCCGGCGAGAGTTGGTCAGGGCGCGATAGCGCAAAATCTGCGCCCGAACTGCGTCATCCGGTTCAAGAGACAAGGCTTTGTCGAAATCCTGCATGGCCTGGGCAAAATTGTTCTGCTCGTACCAGGCCCGCCCCCGCTGATAAAAGGGATTGGGATTACCGGGGTCAAGCCGGGCGGCCAGATTGAAAGACTCCACCGCCTCAATGTACTGGTCCAACGCTGTGTAGGCCAGCCCCTTTTGGTAAATAATCTCCGTATTGTGCGGCATCAACAACAGCGCCTGATTGTAATCCTCAATGGCGTAACTGTAGTTTTCCTGGTGGGCGTAGGCCAGCCCGCGCCGGTAAAACGCCTCATACGACTCCGGGTTGAGGACAATCACTTCATTAAAATCGGCGATGGCCGGCGCGGTGTCGTCACACTGCAAGTAGGCCAGCCCGCGCTGCTGCCGGGCCAGGGCATCCCGCGCATTGTATTTGATAGCCTGGTTGAAATCATCAATGGCCTGCAGGCTGTTTTCCTGGGCCATATGCAACAACCCGCGTTGGGTACAAATTTCGCCG